>NZ_KV797493.1:0-132047 GCF_001809385.1 Staphylococcus sp. HMSC055C03 | reverse complement strand
AAGTGATTGGTGTAGACAATGTGGATACGACAACACAAACAATTCCGTACGAAACCATCATTCGTTATAATCCTGATTTACCTGTCGGTACAGTGAATCAAGTGGTACAAGAAGGTCAAGACGGTACGACAACAACGACAACGACATATGATGTAGACAGCACAACAGGTACATTGTCTAATCCGCAAGTAACACAAAGCACAACAGCACCTATCAATAAAATTGTAGAATATGGTCCGGTTGAAGGTACGATTGTGTATCAACCAGATGAGAATCTGCCATATGGTGAAACAGAAACAAATCCAGGTACGCCAGGCGACCCGAATGATCCGAATAACTTACCGACTGAAACAGTAGTGAAAGTGGGTAACCAAGTTACAACAACGGATGCGTTGCCATATGACACGCAATATGTTCCAACAACTGAACCAGTAGGCTATGAAAATGTGAAAGTCGCAGGTCAAGATGGTACATCTACAACGACAACAGTGTATGATGTGGATCCAACAACAGGTACATTAAGCAATCCAGCAGTGACGACAAATACAACACCAGCTGTCACACAAGTTGTTGAAAAAGGCACAACGCAAGTCACAACAAGTGCTGTACCATATGAAACGGTTTATGTAGAAAATCCTAATTTACCTGAAGGTGCACAAAATGTGCTTCAAGAAGGTTCAGCAGGTCAAACACAAACAACGACAGTTTATTCACTCAATGCGGAAACAGGTGCTTTAGAAAACCCGGTTTCTTCTACAGTGACAACACAAGAAGCAATCAATCGTATTATTGAAGTCGGTACAGGCGTAACGACAACAACGACAACACCGATTGCGCCGACTACGTCATACGAAGCTAATCCAGATTATACGCAACCTGTCGGAACACAAACTGTGACAGTCCCTGGTCAAGCAGGCGAATCAACGACAACGAAAGCACCAGGACAAGAAGCGGTTACGGAAACAACGATTCCTGCAGTGAATGAAATTATTGGTGTGAATAACGTAGAACGTACAGAAACAACCATTCCATACGAAACAATCGTACGTTATAACCCAAGCCTTCCTGTAGGTACAACAGATTATGTCGCACAAGAAGGTACGAACGGTACAACGACAACGACAACAACGTATGAGGTAGATAATCAAACAGGTGCGTTAACGAATCCACAAACACAAACGACAACAGTAGATGCGGTGAATCGTATTGTGGAATATGGGCCGGTAGAAGGCGGCATCATTTATCAACCAGATGCGACGTTGCCTGCAGGTCAAACATCTACAACACCAGGTACACCTGGAGATCCAAACGACCCAGATAACTTACCGACAGATACTATTGTGAAAGTCGGCAATACAACAACAGAAACAACTCAAGTACCTTATGAAACGAAATATGTAGGTGTTGATGCACCAACAACTTATACGAATGTACAAACACCTGGTCAAACAGGTACAGAAACAACAACAACAACGTATAGCGTGAATCCTTCAACGGGTGCTTTAAGTAACCCGCAAATCACAACAACATCAACACCAGCTTTTGATGAAGTGATTGAAAAAGGTACGACACAAGTCACAACAGCTGACGTTCCTTACAATGTGGTTTACAAAGAAAATCCTAATCTACCTCAAGGTACAGAAAATATACTGCAAGCAGGTATCACAGGACAAACGCAAACAACAGTAACGTATACGGTGAATCCGCAAACAGGTGAGCTAGAAAATCCATTATCAACAGATCAAGTGCTAGTAGAAAAACAAGACTTGATTATTGAAGTGGGTGTCGGCACAACATCAACGACAACAACAGAAATTCCGCCAGAAACAACGTACGTTGCGAACCCTGATCCAGACGCAGGTACAGGTGATACACAAGTGGTGACACCAGGCGTACCGGGCGAGTCAACGACAACGAAAACACCTGGACAAGAAGCGGTGACAGAAGTTACTACACCAGCGGTTAATGAAGTGATTGGTGTAGACAATGTGGATACGACAACGCAAACGATTCCGTATGAAACAATCATCCGTTACAATCCAGACTTACCTGTCGGTACAACAGATTATGTTGCGCAAGAAGGTCAAAATGGAGTCACTACAACGACAACAACGTATGAGGTGGACAGTCAAACAGGTGCGTTGACGAATCCTCAGACTGAAACACAAACAACAAATCCAGTGCAACGTATTGTGGAATATGGACCAGTAGAAGGCGGTGTGGTCTACCAACCAGATTCAAGTGTGCCATATGGCGAAACAGTAACTATTCCAGGTACACCAGGTGACCCGAATGATCCAAATAATCCACCGACAGAGACGGTCGTTAAAGTTGGTAATATGACAACAGATACAACACCAGTTGCGTATGACACGCAATATGTACCGACAACTCAACCAGTGGGCTACGAAAATATTACGACACCAGGTCAAGACGGAGTAGTAACGACAACAACGATTTATCAAGTGGACAAGACAACAGGTACATTGATTAATCCAGAAGTAACATCAATCAAGACACCACCTGTCACACAAATTGTGGAAAAAGGTACAACACAAACATCAACGAACGATGTACCATACGAAACAGTGTATATCGAGAACCCTAACTTGCCTCAAGGCACACAAAACGAGTTACAGGCAGGTGTTACAGGTCAAACGACAACGACTGTGACGTATACGTTGAACCCACAAACAGGTGCGTTAGAAAATCCGACAGAAGTGACAACTACTGATATTGCGAAACAAGACAGAATCATTGAAGTCGGCAGCGGTACAACAACATCTACGACAACACCGATTGCGCCGCAAACTTCATATGAAGCGAACCCAGATGTATCACAACCAATTGGTACACAAACAGTGATTACAGAAGGACAACCAGGTGAATCTACAACAACGAAAGAACCGGGTCAAGAAGCGGTAACAGAAGTGACAACACCAGCAGTGAATGAGGTTATCGGTGTCAACAACGTAGAACAAACAACAGAAACGATTCCGTATGACACGATTGTCAGATATAATCCGAATCTGCCAGTCGGCACAACGGACCATGTCGCACAAGAAGGTCAAAACGGTGTTACTACGAAGACAACAACGTATGAAGTAGATGCGACAACGGGTGCGTTGATTAACCCGACAACGAATACTGAGACAACCAACCCAGTGCAACGTATTGTGGAATATGGACCAGCTGCAGGCCAAGTGGTTTACCAACCGGATCCGAACTTACCAGCAGGTGAAACAAGAACAGTGGAAGGTCAACCAGGAGATCCGAATGACCCAGATAATCCACCGACAAACACAGTCGTTTATGTAGGTAATGTCGTAACTGATTCAACATCAGTACCATACGATACGCAGTATATCAGTACAGATGAGCCTATTGGTTATGAAAGTGTCGTAACACCAGGTCAAGACGGTACGACAACTACAACGACAACGTATGAAGTGGATCCGATGACAGGCGCATTAATAAATCCAACAACATCAACTGAAACAACATCACCGACATCGCAAATTGTCGCAAAAGGTACAACTCAAACAACAACGAATGACGTACCATTCGAAACAATTTATCAAGAAAATCCTAACTTACCGCAAGGTACTCAAAATGAAGTACAAGCAGGTATCACAGGTCAAACTGAAACAACAACGACGTATACAGTCAATCCAGAAACTGGTGCACTTGAAAATCCATCAACTGTCACAACAACTGTGACACCGGCACAAAATAGAGTGATTGAAATCGGAGTCGGCACAACCGCAACGACAACAACAGAAATACCGCCGTCAACTTCATATGAAGCGAATCCAGATCCATCACAACCAATCGGTACACAGACAGTGACAACAGAAGGACAACCAGGTATTGAAACAACAACGAAAGTACCAGGGCAACCTGCGACATCAGAAATTACAACACCACCAGTCAATGAAGTGGTAGGTGTGAACAATGTTGAACAAACAACAACACCTATACCATTTGAAACAATTATCAGATACAATCCTGATTTACCAGTCGGTACAGTTAATCATGTGGCACAAGAAGGTCAAAACGGCGTAACTACAACGACGACAACGTACGAAGTAGACAAAACAACAGGCGCTTTATTGAATCCGACAACAACAGAATCTGTCACAACACCGCCAGTTGACCGTGTGATTGAATATGGACCTGTCGCACCATCTACAACGTACCGTCCAAATCCAGACTTGCCAGTTGGCGAGACACAAGTGATAGAAGAAGGTACGCCAGGAGATCCGAATGACCCGAATAATCTGCCGAAAGACAGAGTGATCAGTGTCGGCACGAAAGTGGTCACAACGACAGATATCCCATATAACACAATCTACCAAGACAATCCGAACTTACCAGCAGGTACAGAATATGAAGTACAGCCAGGTAAAACAGGTCAAACACAAACAACAACAGTTTACGGCGTAGATCCAAAAACAGGTGAACTCATCAATCCAGATACAACAACAATTACACTGGTTGAAAAGGTAGACAGAATTGTTGAAAGAGGAACTGGCACAGTACCAGTTGACCCAGAAGATCCGGGTACAACACCAGAAGAACCAGAACAACCTGAAGATCCGGGCACAACACCAGAAGAACCAGAACAACCTGAAGATCCGGGCACAACACCAGAGGAACCAGAACAACCTGAAGATCCAGGCACAACACCAGAAGGTCCAGGTACAACACCGGAAGAACCACAAGAGCCTGAAAATCCTGAGAAACCAACACCAGAAGTTCCAGAAACGCCAGGAACACCAGAACAGCCTGAAAATCCAACGCAACCAGAAAAACCAGAAGAGCCTGAAACAGAAGTGCCAAATGAACCAAGCGAACCAAATCAACCAGAACAACCAACAACACCAAGTACACCTGAGACACCATCACAACCGACATCACCAGAAGTTACTGTGCCATCTGAAGATAAAGATGGAGTAACGCCACCACATGTACCATCTGAACCTGAAACTAATGATGGTACAACAGTAACGACTGAAGGTGAACAAGATGTACCAGCTCAGTCAGAAGCTGAAGGTAAACAACTAACAAAAGCAGATAAGCAACAAACTGCTAAAGATAAAGACTTGCCTGATACAGGTCAAGATGATGTGAAGAAAACATTATTCGGCACATTGTTCGCTGGTTTAGGTGCTTGGTTACTCTTTGGTAAACGTCGTAAGAAAGATAATGAAGAGAAATAAGTATTAAATTTAAAAACTGAATAAGTAAGATGAGACGTCCTTTGAAAGTTCGAGGGGCGTCTTTTTTATGGTTTTTTATTTCTGAAATGGTAAAGGTGAGATTGTGTTAATTGTATGTAAAGAATGTTAAGTGAGTGTTGATTTTATAATTAGTTTATTAATGGTATGTAATTCTAAAATTAGGATTGTTAAATAATAATTTTAATTACGAATATTGATTGAATACTTTTTACTTAGTGGATTATACTGTTACTAAATTGGAACATAATATCTAATTAGAATATTTGCGATGTGTGATGAAATGGCAGAAATCTTTTCGGATGGAAGCGATAAACAAAAAACCATTTGGATATTTGGCAGATATTCTAAAGTATTATTTCTTGGCATCATAGTGAGAGATAATCGTTAAAGATAAAGGAGAAGATAGCTATGCAAATACCATTTAGTCCGCCTAAAATTTCTGAAGAGGCCATCGAAAGTGTTGTGGAAACTTTAAGATGCGGTTGGATTACGACAGGGCCTAAAACGAAAGCATTTGAGGAAGCGTTAACTGACTATATGGGGACAGAAGGCACAGTCGCAATGAACTCAGCAACGGCTGCTTTAGAAATGACATTACGTTTATTAGGTATCGGCGAAGGGGACGAAGTCATCACTTCTGCTTATACATACACCGCTTCAGCCTCAGTCATCGCCCATGTCGGCGCTAAAATTGTATTAGTAGACACGCAAAAAGACTCCTTAGAAATGGATTACACACAACTCGAAGATAAAATCACAGAAAACACAAAAGCCATTATTCCTGTGGATATTGCAGGTCAATTATGCGATTACGATCGATTATTTGAAATTGCACGTCGTAAACAAGCACTTTTCCACACGGAAAATCCTGTGCACGCTTTATTAAATCGTATAGCGATTATTAATGATGGTGCCCATTCATTCGGCGCGACCAAAGGGGAAAACAAAAGCGGCAGCTTCGCAGACTTTACCACATTCTCTTTCCATGCGGTAAAAAATCTGACGACTGCTGAAGGTGGGGCAGTTACATGGACGAAAGATTACGAAGCACATGGTTTTGATTTACAGAAACTATACAAAACTTCTATTCTGCACGGTCAAAGTAAAGATGCCTTATCTAAAATGCAGAAAGGGAACTGGGAATATGACATCTCAGAGTTAGGTTACAAATTCAATATGACAGATATCAATGCGGCCATTGGTTTGGATCAACTCAATCATTATGATGAAAACTTAGCACGCCGTAAAGAAGTGGTACGTTTATATGATGAAAATTTAAACTCAGATGTTATCAAGACGCTAAAACACTTTGATAATGATAAAGAATCCAGCTGTCACTTATATATCACGTGGATTAAAGGGGCAACAGAAGAACAACGTAATGCGATTATTGAACATTTGGCGGATGAAGGTATTGCGACAAATGTGCATTATAAACCGTTACCGATGTTTTCAGCGTACCAAGAATACGGCTTTGACATTAAAGATTTCCCGAATGCGTATGCGCATTATGTGAACGAATTGACGTTACCGCTTTATCCGCAATTAACAGATGAACAAGTAGAATACATTATTAAACAAGTGAATGAAGCAGTCGGCGGGGTGCTGGTATGAAGAAGGTCTTAATTCTAGGTGTGGCACCTGTACAAGCTGAAGCTATAGAGAAATTAAAAGAGATGGGTTACGAAACACATGCGTTGGCTATGAAAAAAGATGGCCCTGGTGCTGACAGTGCAGATTATTTTGAAGAGATTAATATTATAGATGAAGCAGCAGTCATCGCTTATATCAAACAACATCATATTGATGCTGTTTATTCAGTAGGCTCAGATTTGGCTATGCCAGTTGCGAATAAAATCTCAGAAGCCTTAGATTTACCACACTTTGTCAGTTATGACACAGCATATGCATGTAATCACAAAGATGTGATGCGTGCACAAACCAAAGGGATTACAGGTTCTGTCCCTTTTGAAATCACAAAAGATGTGAACCATCAAACAGAAATTGACTACCCAGTCTTTGTAAAACCGACAGATGGTCAAGGACAACGTGGCATTACTTTAGTGACACAAGCTGCTGATTTACCAGAAGCGATTGCTTATGCGGTGGATCAGTCTAGAGAAGGCGCAGCAATTATTGAACGCTATATCGATGGTTATGAAATTTCAGTGAATGGCTATGTTGTAGATGGCGAACTGCAATTTACCTTAGTATCGATGCGTGAAACGTGGCCGCAACATCCAGGTTTAATCCATAAACATATTATCGACCCTGATTATGATTATCCTATGGCTTCTATTGAAGCAGCGATTGCAGCACACTTAGAGACCCTGAAAATTCAAAACGGTCCTGTGTATGCGCAAGTAAAAGTAATGAATCACGAAGCATTTATTATTGAAATTACGCCACGCTTTGATGGTTGTCATATGCATAAATTGATTCAATATTATAATCATGATGACTTATTAGAGAAAACGTTCAAGCATCTTCTAGAAGAACAAGCCCCTACATTTACGGAGGCGACAACGACACAATCAGTAGTCTTAGAATTTATGTGTGAGACACCGAAACAACCGATTGATTATTATCAATTCAAAGTACCAGATCATACTTTAGAAAGCTATCGTTATTACCAACAAGGAGAATTCATCAGACCTGTTAACGGTGTGTATGACAAAGTGGGCTTTTATATTTATCCGCTGATGAAGGAGGAAGATTAAATGGCCTTTAGAATTACAGGCGGCACAGGATTGCTTGGTCGCTATCTGACTGCTTTATTAGAAGATAAAGCTATTGATTATACAGTTTTATCACGTCGTCAAAATACAGAAGATGCGCATCAAGTTCAAACCGATTACAGCGAGGCTTCTTTGGAGATGATATTTCAAGAAGATGATGTCATTGTTCATCTGGCAGGTAATAGAGGACCAAAGAAAAACATCAGCAGTTATACAGAAGAAGTACAGATGGCACAACATGTGTTTGAAGCGGCGCTTGAACAAAAATGTAAAAAAGTAATCGTGGCTTCTTCTATTTCTGTATATGATGATACTTCTACATTGCCTTGGCAGGAAGAAGACGCAGTGAATGATGTGCCGAAGTCTTTATATGGTTTGAATAAACGTTATATTGAACAGCTGGCTGCGTATTATCGTAAGCATTATCAGTTGGATATAGTGTGTTTACGTTTCTCTCATTTATTTGGCGCACATGAGAAAAATAACTATATGATTAATTATTTTATGCGCTTAGCTTTGTTAGGGAAGCCCTTAACAGTAATGGGTGAGAGTGATGTATCACGTGAATTTTTATATGCGAAAGATGCGGCAAATGCGATTTGGCAAGCGTCACAGCATCCAAACACTTCCTTAATTCAAAACATTAAAGGCAGTGAAACGTTAACGAACCTAGAAGTGGCGCAACATATCAATCAAGTGTTCGGCAATCCGACTGACATTCAACGTCAAGATGAAGATGTGCCGGATTATTTTAAACCTTCTTATATGAATGGTACACGAGCACAACAAGAAATTGATTTTGTCCCTCAATATCAGTTTATAGATGCATTACAAGAAATTTATCGAGAAATGGAGGGGCTGCGTGATGAGTTACCGGAAAAATATTAAGCGTTTGTTAGATGTGTTGTTATTTGTAGCGTTGTTGCCGGTGTTATTAATTGTAGCTTTGCCTGTTAGTATAATGATTAAGAGAGAAGATAAAGGCAGTATCTTATATAATGGACAACGTTTAGGTGTCGGTATGTTGCCTTTTGAAATGCATAAGTTTCGTACAATGAAAGAAAACGCACAAGATATTCGTAATGCGGATGGCAGTACGTTCAATAGTGATCAAGACCCACGTGTGACAAATATCGGTCGTGTGTTACGTCAAACAAGTATTGATGAATTACCGCAATTGCTGAACGTATTAAAAGGTGACATGAGCTTTGTCGGACCGCGTCCGAGTCCGCTTGGCAATACACATCGTTATCCGGATTACTATAAAACAAAGTTTCATGTGAAACCTGGTATTACGGGTTTAACACAAGCTTTGTTGCGAAATAGTGCTTCGATGGAAGAACGTATGCGTTTAGATGCTTTTTATGCGGCGAATGTCAGCTTTAAAATGGATGCATTTGTGATATATAAAACGATTTCAACGGTGTTATTACGAAAAAATATTAATCAGAAGTAAGAGAGGAATAGCACTTATGAAGAAAGAACTGATTTTGTTGACGAATTACTTTCCTTACTATAAAGGAGAGGAATATTTAGAAGAAGAAATCAAATATTTGGCAGAAGCCTTTGATCACATTGTGATTGTTCCGACGATGGTCAGTCAGAAGATGAAAGTGACAAGAGAAGTACCGGATGTTGCGACAGTCATCGACTTGCCTTTCCCGCAAGGACTAAAAGATAAGGCCATCAACTTCTTAAAGACAGGGCCAAATATTTTATTGAGTCAACCGCGTTTACGCAGTATCGGTGAAAATGCAGGTTCCTTAAATCCTTATAAGTGGATGTACAACTTGTATTTTGAATCGAGAACAGATGCGATTTATCAAGACTTAGTACGCTCACATTTATTACCGGAAAATGATGGCTATACGCAGCTTTATATTTACAGCTATTGGTTTTATATCACTGCGAACCTCGGCAGAAAACTAAAATATGATTATTATGGTGATGATTCTATCCCATTTATTTCTAGAGGACATGGTTATGATGTCAATGATTATATTAAACCGTTTAGCTTCTTGCCGATGCGTCAAACGATGTTGAAACATGTGGATGCGTTATATCCAGTATCTGATACGAGCTCGAACTATTTAAGCAACAAGTTCCCGAAATATGCGAATAAAATTGAAACCAGACGTCTCGGTGTAGGTGAAGGCAATTATCAAGTTTCATTACGTCAGCCGCCTTTATTTGTCAGCTGTTCAACGATTCGTAAATTAAAGCGTTTAGATGTCATTATTGATGCGTTAGCACAATTGAATGAACAAAGTTATGATTTCAAATGGGTACATATCGGTGATGGTCCAGATGCGCAAAAAATTGAAGCATTGGCAAAAGAGAAATTAAAGCCGTCTCAATTCATATTGATTGGACGTTTGCCGAACAAAGACGTCAGAAAATGGTATCATGAGCATAACCCGACGTTATTTTTAAACACTTCTGAATCAGAGGGTGTACCAGTCTCTGTCATGGAAGCGATGGCGAATGCGATTCCTGTTGTAGCTTCAGATGTCGGAGGTACAGCTGAAATTGTACAAACAGATGTAAATGGTACTTTAATCAGTGACGCACTTAAGCCAGAAGAGGTAGCACGTGCGATTGAATATTTCATAAATCTTTCAGATGAAGCTTATCAAGGCTATGCGAAAGGTGCTTACCAAACTTGGCAGACGCTCTGTGATTCTGAAAGTCTTTATACTGAATTTGCGCATGAACTTGCACAACCTTAAGCGTTCAACTCAGTATATTGCTAGACACCTATGACACAACCAGACGAAAGCGTGTAATACGCAAGAAACGACAAATAAGTAACGAATGAGTAAGTAGGTGGAAGTTTGACCAAGTTATTAAGATGGTGTGTGCTGATGATTGCGGTGATATTGCTTACTATCGGCATTATCTTTTCGAATATTACCTTGTTATTTAGTGCACTCTTATTATTTTTCCTGAACAATCTGATATATGGACTAGAAGCGTTCAACCAGCGGGTCATCTTCTTTATGTTCAATGTGACTTTCTTTGTCTTTTTAATGGGCAGAATGGTTGTCAGCAAACTGTTCCATTATCATGAAAAGGATTTTAAACTGCTGGGAACGTATTTTACAGATCAAGCCACAATATTTAATATTTTAATCTTATTAAGTTTAAGTTTGTTTTGTCTCTTTTTAGGATTTGCGATGTTAGATCGCACGGTTCAACAAGGGTTTAAACAGTTTCAGCCTATTGAGACCACATATAAACAAAATATCCGAATCATCAGTTTAGGTGTCTTTACGATTGCGATTATTTTTAAGCTGATGTATTTGGCAGAAGCGGTTCAAGCTTCACAATCACAAGGGTATTATGCCTATTTTTCTAGTTTTAAATCGAATTTACCAGGTGTGTTTGTGTTGATTAGTCGAATGTTCCCAGTCGCATTCTTTGTATATCTCGCAACATTGCCTGCACAAAAGAAAGCATGGCTGCCGATACTTGCTTATTTATTTGTAGATGGGCTTTCTGTATTAACCGGATCTCGTTCTGACTTTATGTTAGATGTGCTCATCTTGTTTATTTATTTCTGTTATCGCAATATTTTAGCGAAGCAGACAGGTACGCAAGCATGGTTCGGTAAAAAGACAATTATTGCGGGCATTATTTCAGCACCGATTTTATTAGCGTTGATGAATTTTGTCGGTAATAACCGAGGCGGAGACAAGACTGACGGTGGTTTCTTTGATGCATTGTTATCATTTTTCTTCTCACAAGGTATCAGTGTCAATGTCATTGGTTATACCATCGAGAAGGCGAAAGAAATCCCGGATAAAATCTATTCTATTGGACCGTTAACAGAGTATGCCGTTTACAATATTTGGGGCAATTTAACTGGAGGGCAAGGCGGATGGTCTGGCCAATCGGTTGAACGTGCTTTAGAAGGTTATCAATACTCGCATACAATGTCTTATGTCATTATGAAAGACTTGTATCTTAAAGGTGTAGGTTATGGTTCAAGTTTCGTTGCTGAAACTTATCATGATTTCGGTTATGTCGGCATGATGTTCGGCAGTATTGTCATTGGTTTATTAATTGCGTTATTTACGAGAATGTTGACCGCAAAACATATTTTAGTGATTGCGGCAGCTTTAATCATGGCACGAATGATGTTGTTTATTCCACGTGCTAGTACAATTGCGTTTATTATTGATACTTTTTCACCAGCGAATATTTTCACAGTGCTTGTGATTTTCGGATTAGAACGTGTGATGCGTTCTTACTTTGAACGCAAGCGCAACCAACATAAACAGGAGTTATGAGTATGAATCAAAGAAGAGCTGGCGCCATCTTATCCTACATATCTATATTTGGTAATATTCTAGTGGCAATTTTATATACACCGTTCTTCATTAGAACGCTCGGCACTTCTGAATATGGGTTGTATAATTTGGTTTTATCCTTTTTAGTTTATTTGAACATTATGGATTTAGCGTTCGGTAACACGATCGCCAAATACTTATCACAAAACAGAGTCAAAGGTTCAAAGGCACAAGAGGCACGTATCTTAGGTAATATCTTAAATATTTACTTTTTGTGTTCCTTATTAGTCGGTCTGATGGGCTTGGTTTTGTATTTGAATGCTGAAGCGGTATTCGGCAATGCATTAGCACCTCAACAATTATCAGAACTGAAATTGATGTTGATTTTTATCATTATCAATATCATGATTTCATTTTATCCAGGTATTTTTAACGGCATTTTACAAGCGTATGAATACTTTGTGATTGCGAAGAGTATGTTGCTGATCCGAGTGATTATGCCTTCTATCATTGCGACACCGTTCTTATTAATGGGATTTGGCGCAGTTACGATTATATTGATTACGTTAATTGTCAACTTTGCGTGTCTGTTCTTAGGCATGATTTTATGTCGACGCCATGTATCTATACGCTTTGATTGGAAAGGTGCATTATCGTTTAATCATTTAAAACAGCAGAAACAATTGAACGTGTATTTAGGTTTAGTTTTGTTTTCTATTGCGATTGAACAATTGACGTTAAATTCTGGTCAAATGATTTTAGGTGCGATTAACGGAACGGTTGCGGTTGCGATTTATGTCATCGCTGTACAGTTCGTAAAAATCTTCCAACAGTTTGCGACTTCTATTAATAATGTGACCTTCCCGGGATTCTCAATGTTAGTGGTAGAAGGTGCAAGTAATGAACGTTTACTTCAACAGATGGTACGCATCAGTCGTATTCAGTTGATTGTATTATCATTTATCTTATCCGGCTTTGTGATTTTCGGTGAGAACTTTATTGTGATTTGGGCAGGGCAAGATTTCAGACCTGCGTATCTTATGACGGTAATTTTAATGTTTACAATTACTTTCCAACTGTCACAGTTGCCGGCAGTCAGCATTATTCAAGCACATAATCGCCAAACGTTTCGTTTTATGGCTTTAGCAATTACCTTAGTATTAGCCATGATCAGTGCGGTCATTTTAGCACCGAAGTATAGTGGTTACGGTGTTTCACTTTCTATCGCAGCGTTCAGCTTTATCGGCTATACTCTGATTATGAATGTATATTATCACCGTAAAATCGGTTTGAATATGTATCGTTTCTGGTTTGAGATGAGTAAAATATGGTTGCCGATGATAATCACTACAGTTATTTACTATTTTATTTATCAATGGATTGCGCAACTCTTAGGTAAAGGGTTAGTCGTGCTAGGTATAAATATTATCGTTTATGTTATTTTGTATTCTGTCGTGTTGTGGACAGTCATTATGAACCAAAGCGAGCGACAAATGGGTATGCAAGTAATACAACGCTTTAAACGTGCGTAAATATAACTATGAAAATGTTAAAAAGAATAAATACAAACAAAGACGCTATTCAGTCAGAAAAACCTGAACAGCGTCTTTGTTTACTTTTTAAGTAAAGTGAGACATACATCTATTAAATGCAGGTGATACACACTATAAATCAGGCCAGAAATAAAGACAGCCAATGTTACAGCGAAGAGTGCAGTTTGAATCCATGAGCGCTTCATAATCGTAATAGCTTTAGTTTTAGCATTCCAAATAAAGTTGAAGCGATTGAAATAAATCATGAACAGCACAATTAAGGTATAAAAGATAGATGATATCAATACCATTTGAATTAAGCCGGGTAATATCATGCGATCGGATAATTGTATAAGACTTTGAATTTTAGAGATAAAATCTTGTGGTTTCGTTTCTCCGAATAAATCGAACCACCAATCTGTAAATTTGATTAAGAAACTGCCGAGAAACATAAGTAATAATAATGTACATGCATTCAAAGTAGTCAGCCAAGCACGACGACCTGGCACAGCAGTGAATGTTAAACGGTGCATTAAAATAGCGTGAACTACTAATAAAGCGATACCTATACCAGAGGCAAGCACACCATATTCTATTGCGAAAAATGTGTGGTACATATTCGTCTTTAAGGCATTAGGTTTTCCTAGAAATAGTAACAATAAGCCAATGATGAAGCCATTGATAAAGAGTGTATAAAAAACAAACGTACTCAAACAAACTAAAATACGTCGATTACGACGAATCAATATTAAATCTAATAGGGTAAATAACAGTCCAATTGTTAGATACAAGATGATTTGAATCATGATGATAAGTGTTCTCCTTCTTAAAGGTGATAAATCACGTTGTTTTAATAATTAATAATTTTACTATTGAAGTCATAAATTGTCAGTAAAAAAATGAAGTGAGTGAAAATATTATTAAATGACGTATGTTTGACGAGGTATAAAATGGTATGTTTTCTAATTATAGATTATGATGACATAAAGTGTATTATATGCTTAACACAACAAGGAGAACAACATCATGAGGATTATTAAGGAACACCCATATTGTTTTGTATATGGATTATTAGTGCTTTTTTATTTTGTATTTGCGGCGATTGTTCCGCTTGCGCAAGATGACTGGGGCTGGTATATACATGGCTACAACCAATGGTTCAATGAACATTTTAAAAATTTAAACGGTCGATATTTCGGGAATATTTTAGAAATTTTAGCAGTGAGAAGTCTGTTATTACGCATGGTAGTGTATGCGCTAGTTTCATTCTCCATACTTTGGATAGTATTGAAATTCGCAGATAAAACTAAAAGTACAGCTTATATATTAATCGCGTTTATAATGTTACTGCTAATGCCCGCTTCAATCTTCAAACAAACTTATGCGTGGTATGCAGGATTTAATAACTATGTCACAAGTGCCTTATGTGCATTAGTAGTTTTATTATTTGTTTTAAAAACACTGCATAATCAAGAAAGAAAAACACAATGGTCACAACGTATTGAATTAGTATGTTTCTATATCGCATGTATTGCCGGACAGTTATTTATGGAGAATGTCACACTTTATAATATTGCGATTACCGGTTTAGGGTTACTTGTATATTTAGTAATTTATCGCAAAATCAACTTGAAATTATTGATAGGATTCTGTTTAACATGGATAGGCGCGATTGTTATGTTTACAAATCCTAACTACATGAATATTTTAGCGGGTAATAGTTCATATCAACAAGTCGGTTCTAGTACCTCGATGTATGATAAAGTCATTCAAACGTTATTAAAAATCATTCCGTATTATGGCTACTTCCAATGCGCCATATTTTTAAGTGTTTTAGCTGTGGTTTTACTCATTGTTTTATATCGCAGTCCGAAATTTTTAAGTTTGTCACTAGTGTATAAAGTGATAATAACAGCAGCTTTAGCATTCTTTACAGTTTATAAATACTTTATCTATGAACCTTTTGATTTAGATGCGATGAAACACATTCCGTGGGTTGCTGGTCTGAATTTCTTAGCGTGTTTGATCTATTTCTGTGCAGTCGCAGTAGGTCTCTATTTTATTGGTTTATCTAAGAAGTCATTATTGACGACATACTTTAGTTTAGCTTCGATTGTGATTGCGACCATGCCTTTATTAGTCGTTGCGCCTGTTGGACCAAGAAATTTCTACTTTATGTATGTGTTATGGTTGATTATTTTATTAATTGTACTTAAATAGTTGCCTTTACCGGAAAGACGTGCGAGTCTCATTGTGGGTAGTATCGCACTAGTCGCAGTAATCGTGTTTATGAGTGCTTTTTCATTCATGAGTTATGCGAATACACAACGGATTGCGAAAATAAAAGAAGAAGCAGCACATGTCTCTAAAGATGACGTTATTATTGTAGAAATGTTGCCATTTGATGTGTATACCCAACATTCCTCACCATGGTCGGTAAGAACACAGAGAGTATTTAAACAATACTTTGGTATACCTCAAGAAGCACGGTTAAAATTCGTACCTTATGGTCAAAAATATTTACAACCGAAAGTACAGAAGAAAAATAAATAAAATCACAAAAAAATCAGAACAACTTCCAATTGTGAAGCTGTTCTGATTTTTTTAGTTTTAAAGTATTTTCCATCGCTATTCTGACTTAACTTTAATGTTGAGTAATTGATTGAACATCTTGTCCAGCGAATCAGGATTATCAATCGCATTTGAATAGTCGGCACAAAGTTTATGTTCATCGTAAGTCCAATCACCGATAGCGGTAATTGCTGATTCAAAGACACGAGCAACCACTTTAATCGGAGGGTTGCCAGGGACTTCGATAATATCTGCATTGTCTATGATGTCTTGACGTATTTTTTGGATGAAGATTGCGGTCACAGTTTCCATAAATTGTTGATCATGACGTTGTTTGATATCAATTTTTTCAATAGGTTTATCAAAGAAAGAACTTAAAGCTTTAAAAGGTGCTTCAATACGCTCTCGAATATCCTTTTCGAAATAATCTTTAGTCAAATTCGTAATTAAGTAAGATAACAAGTCATATTTATCGTAAAAGTGTTTATAGAATGTCGTACGGTGAACCAATGCTTTATCACATATCATATTGACTGTAATGGCAGAGAATAATTTTTCGCTTAATAAGTTGAATAAGGATTCGGATAAAGCACGTTTTGTTTTAATCACACGTAAATCATTGGGATTCATGTTTGGCACATCTCCTTTTGTTAAATATATATGATAACAACTCGATTTCAGTATAGAACTATCAGCATAAATAAACTACTATGTAGATTAAAGTATACTGTATGTTTGGTGGAAAGGCAAATATTTTAACTTGAGTATGAATAAATTTAATTTTTCTGTTTTACTTATTGTTTAAAGTGTAAATATAGAAATGATATAATTTTTTCTAACAAATTTTATGAAATGGGGTTTAGGGTTGATTTATACTGTTACATCAACTTTGCCTCCGAATCATGGAGGAAGAACGAAAGCATTGTTGAAGCGAATTCAATTTATTGACGACACATTAGGTATTAAACAAACTATTTTAACGACCAACTACAATATTGAGTATCCAGAAGTACTGGCTGATTTTAGAGAAAAGGGTATCTTAAACGAAGGTACACAAGTCATTAATCTCTATGATTGGCTTTCTGGCTATAATTTATTTAACATTCCAAAGTCGACTTTTAAGAAAGAAAAGAAATATAAAGCACAACCTGTGGCACTTTCTGATTACACAACACGTACGAATAAAAAAGGGGACGTTGTACGTTATTATGACAAGACTGATGAAACATATTTACTGTATCGTAAATTTTATGAGGATTCAGAAGTAGTCCATTTTGAAGATGTGATGACGCCTGGAGTTAAACATAAAGTCATCCGTTATGAATACAACACTTATGGTTATCTGCATAAGAAGACTTACTATGCAGCACGTAAAAACATGAAGTTGAGTGAGACGATGTATGATTTAGACGGAAATGTGTATTGTCAAAAATGGTTTGAAGAAAATAAGCAAGGCAAACCAGAAGCGACGTCCATTTTGATATACCGCGAGGGACGTATGGTAAGAAGTTTTACGCACGATAAAGCATTGTTTGCGTATTTTTATAATGAGATATTTAAAGATGGAGATATTGTGTTTAATGATGCACGTTTATTAGATGAACCATTAATTGACAATCAACATGCGATTAAACCTGTCATTGTCTTCCATAGTTCTCACTTATCCGGTGATAATATTAAAGGTTCATATCGCTTTGCGATAGATCATCACAAGCAAGTTTCAGCGTATATTGTGCTGACAACTCAACAAAAACAAGATATTTTAGCGCAATCAGATATTCCAGAACAAAAAGTTCAAGTCATTCCGCATTTCATTGAACCCAGTACGTTACCTGAACAAGAACGTAAAAATCAGTTTGTGTATTTAGGCAGGTTCTCAAAAGAGAAACGTATTGATCACATTGTGAAGGCATTTAAGTTATTTAAAGCTAAAGATTATGAGACGAAACTGAAATTATATGGCGGTGTTTCTGACTCACAAGAAGATGAACTTAAAGATTTAATTTCTAAAGAAGGTCTGTCAGAAGATGTAGACATCGAATCCTTTACTAATCATCCACAAGAAGTTTTCCGTGAATCACGTGCTTCTATTTTAGCAAGTACACATGAAGGATTCGGATTATCTATGATGGAAAGTATCAATGAAGGTTGTCCGGTTCTTGCGTATGATATTCGTTATGGGCCAAATGAAATCATTGAAGCGGGTGAGAATGGGTATTTAATACCTACAGGTGATATCGAGGCTTTAGCACAGGCGATGGAGCGTATCATCAACCATCCATTGAAGCATGTGCACACACGTCAATCATTAACACCAAAAGCCGCACAACATCATTTCGAACAGTTATTTAAAACGTTAATATAAATAGAGTAATACACCTTTTATTATTTTTCCAAATTAGTAAGACGATGATAAAAAAGTAGATTTAGTATATAATTGTTACGGTTTCTTATTTGGTTTGCTGAGAAATTAGCAGTACAATAAGAAAATGTGGAAAACAGAGATATAAAAAGTAAGGAGATCACAATCATGAATGAATTAACAGTCATTATCACATACTACAACTCAGAAGATTATATTCAAGCTTGTATCGAAAGCTTGAAGCAACAACGCAATCAAGATTTTAATGTGATTATAGTCAATGATGGATCAACAGATGGTTCTCAAGCACTTTTAGAAGACACCTTAAAAAACTATGATAAAAAGGTTGAAGTGATTAACTTTGAACAAAACCAAGGGCATGCGCATGCGCGTAACGTCGCAATGTCACATGTAGAAACACCGTATTTTATGTTTTTAGATGCGGATGATGAATTAGCTTCTTATGCGATTCAATTCTATTTAAAAACAGTGAATGGTCTAGATGCCTTAATTGCACCGATTAATAAGTTTACACTCAATCAACCGCAATACATCGATCAGAATAAAATTAGATTGGAATATATGAACGCTGAGACAAACCCTAATTCATTCTTAAGAAAAAATACGGCTTGTAACATTTTATTTAAAACAGCAATCGTACACGCGCATCAACTTCAATTCGATGAGGCATTGAAAACGTATGTCGACAATTCTTTTGTAGTGGATTATCTGACATATGCAGAACGCTTTGTGCGTATTTTAGGTTTCCCGTTCTATTTCAGAGGAGAGGTTTATGATCCTTTTGAAACAGAACAACTGACACAACAAGCGTTCGACCAATTATTTGAAGATTACGCTGATGCTTATCTGCATACCGTGCAGAAAGTGAAAAATAAAAAAGTCCGTCAATTTATGACGCATAAAATGGCAAGTATGATTCGTAACGGCTTTGACCCTGCGAATAAACAAAATGCTTACCACTATGCACAACATCAAGACACACTTATTCAATTAGCTCAAAAATTGAAATGGCATCTCTTACAAGAAACAGATGGCGGTTCATTGTTTAAAGTAGAAATGTTGGCGTTAATGTTTAATCAACCTGACGCCGCAATTGCGATCAACAAATACAGAGGCATGTTACGTCATGTGAAGAATGTTGTGATGCGTAATAAAAATAAAAACCGTTCTATGTATCAGTTAACAGATGCGCCAGAAAATGTTTCTAACAAAACAATTGTTTTTGAGACATTCGGCGGTAAAAACTATAGTGATAGTCCAAAATACATTTATGAATATATGCAGAAATATTATCCGTACTATAACTATATCTGGGTATTAAAGAACCCGGCTAAAACTTATGTTCCAGGTAATGCGACTAAAGTGAAAAAAGGTTCGAAAGCTTATTATGAAGCTTATTCAAAAGCACATTACTGGGTTACGAACGCTCGCACGCCGCTTTATATCAATAAGAAAGAGAATCAAACGTATATTCAAACATGGCATGGTACGCCGTTGAAACGTTTGGCGAATGATATGAAAGTGGTACGTATGCCAGGGACAACAACGCCCGCATATAAACGTAATTTCAGAGAAGAGACAGAACGTTGGGATTATTTAGTATCACCGAACCGTTATTCTACTGAAATTTTTGAATCGGCCTTTTGGATGGATAGAGACCGTGTCTTAGAAATCGGTTATCCAAGAAATGATGTGCTTGTTAATCGTCAAAATGATACTGAGTATCTTAAAGATATTCGAGAGAAGCTTAATATTCCTAAAGATAAGAAAGTCATTACTTACGCACCGACATGGCGTGATGATGAGTTTATTAAAAAAGGACAATACTTATTCAATCTTAAAATCGACTTAGATAATTTATATAAACAATTAGGTGATGACTATGTCATTTTATTACGTATGCATTATCTGATTGCGAATGCTTTAGATTTATCTGGTTATGAAAACTTTGCGATAGATGTATCTGATTATGATGATGTCTCAGAAATCTTCTTGATTTCAGATGCATTGATTACAGATTATTCATCTGTGATGTTCGACTATGGTATTTTAAAACGTCCACAGTTCTTCTTTGCGTATGATATTGAGAAATACGGTAAAGGTTTACGTGGCTTCTATATGGATTACCATAATGATTTACCAGGACCTATTTTCACAGATGCGCACAAACTTGCTGAAAGCTTAAAAGACTTACCGAAAGTACAAGCAGAATATCAAGATAAGATTGATGCATTCTACAATCGTTTCTGCAGCATTGAAAACGGTAAAGCATCAGAATATATCGGTGAATTGATTCATCAAGGTATTGAAGAAAAAGAATAATACGTTAACACGCAAAAGTAGCCTTTAAAGAGACTGTTTTTGCGTGTTTTTCTTTTAACAGGCTATAGTAAGAGAGAGGTGAACATTATGGGACAAACCAAACAAAAGGTGATTTATACTATCGGTCATTCTGATCATGATAAAGAAACATTTCTTGAAATGTTGAAACAATATCATGTTGAAGTCTTAATGGATATCAGAGCCTTTACGAAGAGCCGTAAACATCCGCAATTTAAAGACGACAATATGAAGTCATGGTTGAAAGAAGCGGGGATTGAGTATCAAACTGACCAATTTCTAGGTGGACGCAGACAACCCAGTGAAACAGTGGGACGCAGTTTGAATAGTGGTTGGCAAAATGAATCTTTCCATAACTATGCGGACTATACTTTAACAGACGACTTCAAAGAAGGGATTAAAAGATTAACAGAAACAGCCCAAAACCAAACGACAGCCTACATGTGTTCAGAACATCATCCAGCACGTTGTCATCGTCTGATTGTCAGTAATTATTTAGCTGCACATGGTTGGGACGTGTATCATATTATGCAAAATAATAAAGGTGACATTATTGCACAACCACATAAGTTAGGACAATGGGGTGCGATGCCAATTATTGAAGATGATGGGGAAATAGTATATCCGAAAAAACAGATTGACATATATAAATGAATGAGGTGTTTCTTTTATGAATCAGAACAACATATTGAATCAGCAACAAGTTAGAAGAAAATGAACAGACAGGCCGCGCCTGTCTATTTTTTATGAAAAAAATAAAAAATTGCTGCAATTGTGTGGCAATCTTTTATAAAAAATGAGATCCTGCTTATAAGTAATGAAATATTGATATGAGCGGAGGATACATATGAAAAAGTTAGTAAGAGTCGTAGGTGCAGTGATTGAACATCAAGGTAACATTTTATGTGCACAACGCAGTGAACAAATGAGCTTACCGTTATTATGGGAATTTCCGGGCGGTAAAATTGAACAAGGTGAAACAGATATTGAAGCGTTAAAACGTGAAATTCAAGAAGAAATGAAATGTGATTTAGCAGTGGGTGAGAAAGTCACGACGACTACACATGAATATGATTTTGCGATTATCGAGCTGACAACGTATCGTTGTACTTTACAAGAAACGATGCCGACATTAACTGAACATAGTCAAATTAAATGGTTAGCCCCTAAAGCGTTACACCAATTAGAGTGGGCACCGGCAGATATTCCGGCAGTCGACTTGCTTGTTGAACAAGGGTAATGCCTATGGAACATTTAATTGAAGACTTAACCCAGTCGCTTCATAAAGGCTTTATTGATCGTTCTATTGTGCATCAAGGGCACCATGTGCCGAAATTGTTGCTGAATAATCAAGAAGAAAATGTGCTCGCAACGCTCATCGATGAACTAGAGAAATGTCAGTCCTTTATGATTTCGGTCGCCTTTATTACGCCGAGCGGTCTCCAAAGTCTGAAGTCACATTTATATGATATGGCACAACGTGGTGTTAAAGGCAAAATATTAACTTCCAATTATTTAGGTTTCAACTCTCCAAAAGTGTATGAAGAGCTGATGAAGTTAGACAATGTTGAAGTCCGTGTAACAGATGTCTCAGGCTTTCATGCGAAAGGTTATATTTTTGATCATGACGCCTATTCTACGTTAGTTGTGGGGAGTTCGAATTTAACTTCTAATGCTTTGAAAGTTAATTATGAACATAATATTTTATTATCTTCTCATCAAAATGGTGATTTAGTCCATAAAGTGAAAGACCAATTCAATGGGTTATGGGAAGAGAGCACTCCTTTAACAGAAGCTTGGATTGAGGCGTATCGTGAGATTTATCAACCACAAATGACACAACGGTTGTTTGAAGAAAGTCAGAAACAAACGTTGTTGGAAAATAAAATACATGAAGCGGTTAAAATTGAACCGAATTTAATGCAGGTAGAAGCGTTAAAAGGTTTGGCAGAGATGCGTGCACAAGGTGAAAATAAAGCGTTGATTATTTCTGCGACAGGGACAGGTAAGACGATTATGTCTGCGTTAGATGTCCGTGCATTTAAACCTAAACGTTTTTTATTTGTTGTGCATAGTGAAACCATCTTAAATGATGCATTGGCAGCTTATCGTAAAGTGTTGGCAGATGAAAATGAAGCGGACTTTGCGAAGTTGACGGGGACTGAGAAGAATTTGGATGAGAAGTATCTATTCGCGACTGTACAAACAATGTCGAAGCCTGACATTTATCAACAGTTTGACCCAGCAGCTTTTGATTATATTGTCTTTGATGAAGCACATCGTTCAGCAGCACAAAGTTATCAAAATATCTTCCATTACTTTCAACCGAAATTTATGTTAGGGATGACCGCAACACCTGAACGAAGTGATGATCTCAGTGTCTTCGCGCAATTTAATCATAATGTTGCTTATGAAATTCGACTTCAAAAGGCATTAGAAAGTGATATTTTATGTCCATTCCATTATTTTGGTGTCTCAGATTATATTCAAGAAGGCCAAGTTGTGGATGATAACACACAAGACTTAAAATTCTTAGCGTCTGATGACCGTGTGAAATATATTTTAGAGAAAACGGATTATTATGGTTATTCTGGTGATGAATTAAAAGGGCTAATCTTTGTCAGTCGTAAAAAAGAAGCACAAGCTTTAGCACAAAAGTTAAATGACAAAGGCATACCGACACAAGCTTTAACAGGTTCAGCTTCACAAAAACAACGTAATGAAGTGATTCAACAGTTAAAAGACGGCAGATTAAATTATATTATCACCGTAGATTTGTTTAACGAAGGGATTGATATTCCTGAAATCAATCAAGTGGTGATGTTACGGAGCACACAATCAAGTATTATCTTTGTACAACAATTAGGACGTGGTCTTCGTAAGAGTGCGAATAAAGATTTTGTGACAGTCATTGATTTCATTGGAAACTATAAAAATAACTATATGATTCCGATAGCACTGTCAGGTGACCATTCCCATAATAAAGATAGTTATCGAAAATTCATTTCAGACTATGCACCATTAAAAGGCGTTTCAACAATTAATTTTGAAGAAGTTGCTCAAAAGAGAATTTTTGATTCGATTCAATCTGCGACTTTAAATAAGAAAGCTATGATTTTACAAGCATTCAATGAAGTGAAAGCACGCATTGGTCGCACACCAAGTTTAATGGATTTCATTCATCAACATTCGATTGATCCAGAAGTGATTCTTTCGAAGTATGGGAATTATGAACAATTTCTAGTGGAGAAAACAGATATTACGACAAGAATCTCTGAAAATGCCTCTAAGAATTTGACGTTCATTTCTCAAGAATTAGCGAAAGGTTTGAAGAATACTGATTATTTAGCACTAGAGTTGTTGATGAGCCAAGATGAAAGTTTTGAACGTTTAGTTGAAAAACTTCAACATAGAGATAGTGAAATTGAAGAAGCGGATGTGCGTACCAGTTTGAAGGTATTAGATGAAACTTTCTTCAGCAAGAATATAGATAAAAGATATGGCACACCGATGGTTGAATGGGATAAAGAGACTAATCTTATCGGTCTTACTGCACCGTTTAAAATGAACTTGAAAAATGAAGCCTTTCGTCATCACGTCCATGATTTGATCGAAGTAGCCCAATATAAGCATAAGTATGTCTATCAAAATCAAAATGACTTTATCTTGTATGAACGTTATTCGAGAAAAGATTTTGTGAAAGTGATGAACTGGGATAAAGATGAGTCTGCAGTTATTAACGGTTATAAACAAAAACATCATACATTGCCAATTTTCATTACGTATCACAAAAGTGAAGATATCAGCGACAATACAGCGTATGAAGATCAATTCATTAATCAAAATGAGCTGAAATGGTTCACGCGTTCACCAAGAAAGTTAAGTTCTGATGAAGTTCAAAAAGTAATGCGACACCAAGAACTCAATACACCAATGTATCTTTTCGTGAAGAAAGAAGATGGTGAAGGAACAGACTTCTATTATTTAGGTAAAGCTCGCTTTATGCCGGGTACTGAAGCACAAACGAAGATGCCGGATGGCAAAGATGTAGTCACAATGCATCTTGCTTTAGATACGCCGGTTCGAGATGATATTTACCGCTATTTAGTTGAGAAATAAACTGATTGCCTGACTCGAAAAAGAGTCAGGTTTTTTGTGATATATAGGTCAGAATAGAGATGAATCAGTCTTTTTGACCATAGATTTGCTTGTATGCGCATAGATGCATATAATCTTGATTAAACACATGACAACGATTCACTATTAAGAGGAATGAGGCGGATAATATGGCGGAAAGGATTCTGGTGATTGGCAGCCCTGGCACAGGAAAATCAACATTTGCTAAACAGTTAAGCCAGAAAATGAATATTCCAGTTTTTCATTTAGATAAACTGTTTTGGAAAAATGATCATGAAACAATTAATCAAGAAGAGTTTATAAAACAAATCGAAAAAGTAATTACTGAAAATGAATCTTGGATTATAGATGGGAATTATAGAGACACTTTACCTTTGAGATTAGAACAAGCAGAACTTGTCATTTGGTTGAAAGCACCACGTTGGAAATGTATTTTGAATATGGTTAAACGTTATTTTAGATTATTAAAGAATGAGGATACTGGCGGCAATCCGAAGTCACTGCGATTCGAATTTGTAAAATATATTTGGGACTTTCCAAGCAATCATTTTCCTTCTATGATTCAAGCTAAAACAAATAGTTTGAATCGGATAAAATGGATAGAATTAAATGGTTTTAAAGAAATGAAGCATTTTATGCGAGAAAGTGAATTTAAAATAAAACACTAGCCCAAATGATTATTTTGGACTAGTGGTCATAGACAATGAAAATAAACTTTAAGTGCTTACTGATGTATAGCAATACTTGCACGTGTCAGTTTACGTTTATTTTTATAATAAACAAGTGCGATGGTTGAATTGACCATAGCGGACGAAATAATCAAGACATCGTCGTATTGGACGAAGGTGATACTGATGATATAACCAGTAATAATCAACGATACGGATATGATGAATAAACGCAATTTTCGATAGTAATCATGGAAATAGGACATATTCATCCATAATCCGAAGAAGAATAAGAAAATGCTGGCATACATAAAGTGTACTTCAAATAATCGATTGATTTTACCACTGTTGCTGAAGATAATAGCCGCATTCACGCCGCCTAATGCAATATTAATGATAAGGTGTGAATAATTTAATTTAAACCCGATGGTGCGATGACGATGGTTAATATAAAACTCTGTAATTGCCCAATAAGCTAAGAATAATCCAATTAAAATCATGAATTGGAAAATATAAAGATAATCAAATGTCGTAATACTGAAGATACTTGCGATACCTACTAATAATTCTCCAAATACAATGATAGTCAAAAGAGCATAACGTTCTACTAAATGCATCATATTGACAGGAGATTCTTTTAAATATTTACGAAATGGTACTAAACCTATTGCAGCAATCATCAACCCTAAGTTCCCTGGCACAAAGCGATAAGGTGGCGGTGTAAATGAACCAATGATTGAAAAGATTGCAACAAAAGATGTGACAATGACATAAGCAATACATGTCATTCTATCGCCTTTTGATTTTGTATGGCGTATTTGTAATAAATATTGTAGACAAATACTTAAATAAAGTAATGACATATAAGTCATAAAGGGTACAAAGGTTTTATTGAAATCTGGATAGAAACTGTTGGATAAGAAAATCAAAAGAAAAATATTCACAATAGTGAAGCCTACATCTTTTGGTAATAGCTCACCAAAGCGGTTAGTGAAGACTGTTTGATGTGCCCATAATAGCCATAAAAATAGACTCATTAAAATATAAATAATAAAGGTATTTAAGGTTAAAGTGCCGTTACCTGTAAGTTGAAGTAATACATGTGCAATTTTCTGCAAAGCATATACGAAAATCAAGTCATAAAAGAGTTCATGAAAGTTAGCACGTTTATCTTGTAAGTAACGTGGTGTTAAATTAGACGCCATTTGTGTCATCTCCTGTTGTATTTAGTAGGCGACTTGTATTCTCTTTTTTTAAGTCTCTTGTATTTGAGTATGAATGGAATCAAAATAAAAGTGATTACATTTAGTGTTAACATGTAATCATTTAGATGATTAAATCAATATTAAGGCATAAAAAAAGCGAACCTCTTAGTAGAGATTCGCCTCAATAATTGAATGATTATTATGCTTTGTTTACTGATGCGTCGTAGATTGTATCAATCGCATCTTGTAATTTATTGTTAAATTCTTCATCTGATTGGTTAACGTTCAAGTCAGTTACTAATGCACGAGAGAAGCTTGCGATTAAGCCATCGTTTTCTTTTAAGATTTTGTTTGCTTCTTCACGGCTGTAACCACCAGATAATGCAACAACACGTACCACTTGAGGGTGTTCGATAAGTTCTTTATAAGTGTTTGCTTTTGTTGGAATTGTTAATTTCAACATAACATTTTGATCTTTATTTAAGTTGTCTAACTCAGCTTTGATTGCTGCTGCTAAGTTTTCTTCGATTGCTTCTTTATCTTCTGCGTGAATGTTAACTTCTGGTTCGATAATTGGTACTAAACCAGCCGCAATGATTTCTTTAGCAACTTCGAATTGTTGTTTAACAACTTTTTCGATACCTTCTTTGTTGTTTTCTAAAATGTTAGAACGCATTTTTGTACCGAAGATATGACGTTCGTTTGCGCGTTTCAATAATTCATCTAAATCTGGAATAGGTTTCATTAATTGAACGCCTTCATTTTGGTCAGCTAATCCTTTGTCGACTTTCAAGAATGGTACGACACCTTTGCTTGCTAGGAAGTCACCAGTGTATTGTCCTTCAATTTCACGATCCATTGTTTGCTCGAATAGGATAGCTCCTAGGATTTTATCTCCGTTGAAAGCAGGTGAAGTAATGATGCGTGTACGCATTTCGTGTACAAGGTCAAACATTTCATCATCGTTTGAGTATTCATTTTCTTCAATTCCGTAAGCTTTAAGCGCTTTAGGAGTACTACCACCGCTTTGGTCTAATGCTGCGATAAATCCTTTACCATTTTTAATTTTGTCAAATTGTTCTTGGTTCATTTATTGACACTCCTCTTTCCGCATTTTGCTATATCTCTTTCATCTCTAGTATGGTAAAAATGAAGTGATTTCGCAAATAGTTTAACTCATAAATGTAAAATAAATCACAAACGGAATTTTAGATGGATTATTGGCTTGAAACTAGGACATTAAACGTCTTGTTAGTATTCATTTGAAACTAAAATACGTTACAATAGTGTGAAAGGGATTTGTTGAAAGGGTGAAGACGGTGAGCAGAATAGAAACGTTATTTGTAGGCGGTGTGGAAACAGTAGGGCATCCGCACGCCGTTAATAAACTGGATCAGCAGTGGATGACTGCTGCGTATAAGAAAGCCATGCCGATACCTGTTTTTCTGACTAAAAGCGGTTTGGAAGGTGATGATGTGGGAGATAAGAAACATCACGGCGGACCAGAAAAAGCATTATTTGCGTATAGTGTCATTCATTATGATAAATGGGCAGAAGAATATCCAGATGCAGAATTCAAAGCCGGGACAAATGGTGAAAATGTATCTGTGACAGATATGGATGAAACGACTGTATGTATCGGAGATATTTATCGAGTCGGTGAAGCGTTAGTACAAGTCTCACAACCACGCAGACCTTGTTGGAAACCAGGCAGACGGGTGAAATGGATTGACTTCGGACAACGTATTCAAGATACAGGACGTACAGGTTGGTACTTCAGAGTGCTTGAGGAAGGTCGTATTCAACAAGGCGATGTGTTTGAGTTAGTAGAACGCCCATGTGAAACATGGACAATTGCGAAGATGAATGATGTATTATATCATCATACAGACCATCCGCAACTGATGCGTCAGCTAATGGATAATGACTATACACCGCCGTCTTGGAAAGAAGAGTTAAGTCAATTGCTTGAAGGAGAAGCGGTGGATCATACACCAAGACTCTATGGCCCGAACATTTAAAAAATACTTATTGTAATAAAAATAAAAGACACATGCACCGAAATGGCGACATGTGTCTTTCTTATTCATCTTATCTTATTGTCTGTCAGCCTCATGGCTGCGAAGGGGAGAAAACAGCCATGAGTGATTTATGACAGATTAACCTTTTACTTTTGTGGCAATGATTGGATAGGATTATTTAATCCAGTGTCGTTGCACGTTAACATCTTCAATATCGGTTTATTATTTTTATTATGTGCAACATTTCATATGCCAAGTGTTTGTATGGACATCAAGCATCATTCATTGAGGAGGGTATAACTCAACGTAGATGGATGTGCCTGGTTTAATTTTCAGTTGTAGGTTTATCGATCGCATGCAAATGGGCTGTATGTTTGTATGCGAATTTTATCATTTGTATGATGGGTATTCGATTTTTTTAGTATTGATTAGACCATCCAAGGACGGTTATGCGTATTTTGTTGTTTCGGTTTGTTTGGGAGTTTATCGTGCGAAACAACTTTTGGTTCTTGACCAGATTCAATTCTTCTTTTTAATTTTGAATCAATCTTTGAAGTATTGAATGGGACGAAGACGCGTTTTGCGTCTTGATTGCAGTCAGGGCAAACTGCATAATCATGATTTTTATTCATAGATTGATTTAGCGTAAATTCACCGTGTTTTGCGCATGCATAAGTGTAATTGGGCATTACTCATCAGGCTCCAAATTCGGAATGATATCATCTCTGAAGATTTCACGAGGTATTGCAATTGTACAACAAGCGTTTGGAACATCCACGATACCAGCAACTGTACCTTGGACGGGCGCTGTTCCAAGTAACATATAAGCTTGTTCACCTGTAAAGCCTCGTGTTTTTAAGAATTCAATCGCGTTTAAACAAGCGTTGCGATAAGCGGTATTCGCATTTAAATACTCTTGTTTTCCGCTGAACTCATCTACTGAAATACCTTCGAATACAATATAATCTGTATAGTTCGGCATTACAGGTCCTGGTTTGAAGGCTGGGTTCTTTTTAATTTGATATTTTTCCATGCCATTTTTAATCACATTGACGCGTAAATCAATCCAACCAGGCATTTCGATACCGCCGCAGAATGTAATTTCACCATCACCTTGTGAGAAATGCAGATCGCCGACAGATAACTTTGCACCGTCGACAAAGACTGGGAAATAAATGCGGGAACCTTTCGATAAGTTTTTGATATCGCAGTTACCGCCGTTTTCTCTAGGAGGAACGGTTCTGGCACCTTCTTTAGCGACGCGGTCGAAATCTTTTCCTTCTAAAGTGCCAAGCACTACAGCATCCGTATCAGGTAAATTTGCTAATACCGGCTCTCTGTTCGGATCTGTATCTACCAATGCTTGTTCACGTCGGTTCCATTCATCCAACATTTCTTGGGAAGGCGCAACCCCAATCAATCCTGGGTGAATCAATCCGACAAATTCTACACCAGGTACATGACGACTTGTCGCATAAATACCATTGAAATCCCAAATCGATTTTTGGGCATTCGGATAATGGTCGACGAGGAAACTGCCACCGTTTGTCACGTCGAAAATTCCGTTAAAGCCCCATTCGTGTTCTGGGAATGCGCCGATATCTAAGATGTCGACGACGAGTAAGTCGCCAGGCTCAACACTGTTGACATATACGGGACCACTCAGTACATGTACACGGTTCAAGTTGACATACTTGATATCGCTTGGGTCGTCATTGTTTGAGACTTGACCATCGGTCCAGTCTAAACATTCCATCCTAAATGATTCCCCGGGTTTAACTGAAAATGCAGCCGGAATGTCCGGGTGCCATCGGTTGTGTCCGGGATGTGCTTGCTGATCCATTTTCTTATTCAAATCCACACTAAATAATTTCTTAGGCATATGCCTACCCCCTTGCCGAAATAATTTGTGACTGAAGATTCTGACTAGAAATATTATTCCTCAAAAAGTTACATTTTAAACTTGTTTTCTGAATTTTTGTGAAAAATATTGATTTTTTGTTAAAAAGTTACAATTTGTGAAATAATAGAAAGGATGACTATAAAAAGAAGGTGACGAAATGCGTAAAGGATTACGTTTGGTTTTAGGAGCTCTATTCAGCCTAGCTGGAGTCATGCACTTTGTGCGTTCTGATGCTTTTACTCGCATCGTTCCGAAGTATTTACCCTTACGTAAAACAGCAGTAATTGTAACAGGTATTGTTGAACTAATCATTGGTGGCGTTCTATTCTGGAAACGCCCAAGCCAAGCATTTAAACGAGGTATCAATGCTTTTTTAATTTCGGTATTTCCAGCTAATATTTATATGGCACGCAAACAATTACCGTTAGGCGATTATCAACCACCTAAGTGGGCTTTATACAGCCGCTTGCCATTACAATTTGTCTTAATGGCATTTATTCGCAAACTATAAATAATATAAAAATAAAGCTTCTCCTTGTTTTGAAAATTAAACAAGAAGAAGCTTTTTTTAGTCTTTAATGATTCAATTAAAGAAGTCGACTGACTGCTTGTGCCACTTGTTTAGGTGACTGTGGATTTTGGCCTGTTACAAGTCGTCCATCTGTTTCAACTTCAGGTGTGAAAGGTAGCATGGCTTTTTGATAATCTGCACCACGACGTTTAATTTCATCTTCTAACATGAATGGAACAAGTTTTTTACGATTTGCGAGCAATTCTTCTGTATTAGAAAAGCCTGTCATTTGTTTTTGGTCAATGAAGTATCTGCCATTATTGTCTTTAACGTTTAATAACGCTGCGATACCATGACATACAGCTGCCACAATACCGTTGTGACCATAAACTTTATTAATCGCATTTTGAATGTATTTATTATTAGGGAAATCAAACATTACCCCATGGCCGCCAGTGAAGTAGATAACATCGTATTTTGATGGATCTGCTTCTTTAATCGATTTAGAGTATTTTAATTGTGCCATAAATTTTTCATCATCATAATAACGTTTTGTCACTTTATCTAAAAAGACAGGGTTCAAGCTAACTGGGTCTATTGGCGTTTCGCCGCCTTCAACACTGAAAATGTCGATTTCGTAATTGCCGTCGTTAAAATAATCATAAAAGTGAACAAGTTCTCCTAACCAAAGTCCTGTTGGTTTTGAAAATTCACCGAAATGATCTGTACTTGTGTTGACTATCATAATTTTTTTCATACTTTAACCTTCTTTCTATGGAAAAACCCACTTCTTCTTAAATACCCTGTTTAAGCATTAAATACTGTTTTAATTCCTTCATCGTAAGAAGTGATGTGGAATTCTGGGAAACGTTGTTTAAATTTATCTGAATTGAAAATATTATTGTATTTATATCTTGGCAGTAATTCCATCAGTTCTTTGACTTGATCATTGAATAAGCTGCCAATTTTAAAGCCCCACATTGGTAAGACATGGTAGCCGATTTTTTGATTGAGTACTGCTTCTGTTTTTTTGATGAGCTTCTCATAAGTCAGACTGCCGGCTACTGGTAAATGCCATGTTTGGCCATAAGCGTCTGGTGTATTGCCAAGTAACGCTAGCGCACGACTTGCATCTGGTGTCCAAATTAAAGTACGCAACACTGAAGCACTGACAGGAATAATCGCTTTTTTGCCAGCTTTAATACGATTGAATACTAAAGTATTGGTAATACTTTGTGTTTTATCAGGACCATAGAATTCAGGTGCACGACCAATTACCACTTGTAAATTTTGTTCATTCATCGCTTTGAGGACCATTTCAGCCATCTGTGCACGGACCACTGATTTGCGTCCTACAGGTACAAATGGGCTAGATTCTGTTTGTACATTTGCGTTTTTTTCATACATGTATGTGTTATCGAAGAAAGCCAGTTTAGCATTGGTTTCAAGGCAAGCTTTAATAACATTTTTCATCATGACAGGGAAGCGTTGTTCCCACATTTCAGAATTGGCAGGCAAGCCGACTGCGAAATAAACAACATCACTGCCTTCAATCGCATGGTATGCTTCTGCGTAGTTCATTAAATCTGCGGCAACGAGTTCATCACTATCATGAATTTTTTTAGGTTTTCTGCCGACTAAACGAATGTCTTTTGTGTAATTTTTATAAAGTTCTCTTGCAATTTCGTGGCCGATTTGGCCATTACTTCCTAGAACAGTTTGCATGCTTTATCACTCCAAATTTGTGTGTTTATTTTACTTTTTCCTTATGTTCAAGTTCGTAAACATAGTTGGTAAAAAATTAAGCAGTGACTTCTAAAATATCAACTGCTCCTTAAATGATCATCTAAGTAAAATTTATTTTACCTTGCTCAATGTGAAATAGGAATTGATATGCTCACAACAACTTAATTTTTTTCAGAACAATTAACAAGGGTAATGTAAGCGCTTAACTAATTGCGGTTCTAAGTCTTATATGAATTTGTTTAATTATGATGTTCACACAATCGTAACGAAATAAAATAAAAATATGTGTTTTTCATTTACTCCAAGTAAAAAATAGGATATTCTGTTTGTGAAATAATTCACAAAGTAATTCAGAAGCATTCATGTCGAGGAGGAAATAGAAATGACTACATCTACTCAAAATGAGAAACAACCAACAGAAGTACAACCTGAAATTAATCCCACGCAACAAATGATTGATGCACTTGCAGAAAATGGACAACATGCATTACGTGAATTAGCAAAGCTTGATCAAACACAAATTGATCACATTGTTCATGCGATGGCAATGGCAGCTGTAGACAAACATATGGAACTTGCGAAAGCTGCCTATGAAGAAACAGGCCGTGGTATTTATGAAGATAAAGCTATCAAGAATCTATATGCATCAGAATATATCTGGCAATCTATCAAATACAATAAAACGATTGGTGTCATTGATGAAGATGAACAACGTGGTTTGACGTATGTAGCTTCACCTGTCGGTGTAGTATGTGGTGTAACACCGACAACGAACCCGACTTCTACAACAATTTTTAAAGCAATTATCGCAATTAAAACAGGTAACCCGATTATCTTCGCTTTCCATCCAAGTGCACAACAATCTTCTGCACTTGCGGCGAAAGTCATTTATGAAGCAGCACTCAAAGCAGGAGCACCAGAACATATTATTCAATGGATTGAATATCCGTCATTAGAAGCAACTAAATTATTAATGAACCATGACAAAGTGGCATTAGTACTTGCGACAGGTGGTGCAGGTATGGTGAAATCTGCGTATTCAACAGGTAAGCCAGCATTAGGTGTAGGACCAGGTAACGTACCGGCATATATCGAAAAGTCTGCGAAAATCAAACGTGCAGTCAATGATGTCATTGTATCTAAGACTTTTGATAACGGCATGATTTGTGCTTCTGAACAAGGTGTCATTGTAGATAAAGAAATCTATGATGAAGTGAAAAAAGAATTTGAAGCACATCAATGTTATGTAGTGAAGAAAAAAGAATTATCTAAATTAGAAAGTATCGTGATGCGTGAAGACCGTTGTGCAGTCAATGCAGATATCGTAGGTAAACCAGCCACTGAAATTGCGGCATCAGTCGGAATCAAAGTGCCTGAAGGTACGAAAATGTTAATTGCGGAACTTGAAGGTGTAGGACCAGATTATCCGTTATCTCGTGAAAAATTATCTCCAGTACTCGCAATGGTGAAAGCAGAAAACCATGAACATGGCTTAGAATTATGTGAAGGTATGCTTAATTTAGGCGGCTTAGGTCATACTGCAGTCGTGCATACAGAAGATGAAGCTTTACAAAGAGAATTCGGTATTCGCATGAATGCTTGTCGTGTGTTAGTCAACTCTCCATCAGCTGAAGGTGGTATCGGTAATATCTATAATGAAATGATTCCATCATTGACGTTAGGTTGCGGCTCTTATGGACATAACTCAGTTTCTCATAACGTTTCAGCTGTCGATTTAATTAATATAAAAACAATCGCTAAAAGGAGAAATAATATGCAATGGTTCAAACTTCCACCTAAAATTTTCTTTGAGAAAAAATCACTTATGTATTTAACGCAAATGAAAGAAGTTGAACGCGTTGTAATCGTGACAGACGAAGGCATGGTAAATCTTGGTTATGCGAAACGTGTACAAGAAGTACTAGCACGACGTAATGATGCACCTGATGTGCGTATCTTTAGCGATGTTGAACCCAACCCATCAACTAACACTGTCTATAAAGGTTTAGAGTTAATGGTTGAATTCCAACCGGATATAATTATCGCAATCGGCGGCGGATCTGTTATGGACGCGGCGAAAGGTATGTGGGCATTCTTCGAACACCCAGATTTATCATTCTTTGGTGCGAAACAAAAATTCTTAGACATTCGTAAACGTGCTTATAAAATTATGCCAGCACAACGTGCGAAAATGGTTTGTATTCCAACCACTTCAGGTACAGGTTCAGAAGTTACACCATTTGCGGTTATCACAGATAGTGATACGCATGTCAAATATCCATTAGCAGATTATGCCTTGACGCCAGATGTAGCTATCGTAGATTCACAATTTGTATTAAGTGTGCCGAGAGGGGTCACTGCTGATACAGGTATGGATGTGTTAACACACGCAATTGAATCTTATGTATCCGTAATGGCGAGTGATTATACACGTGGCTTGAGCTTACAAGCGATTAAAATTGTTTTCGATGATTTAAAAGCTTCAGCGAATGATGGAGATCCAGATGCAAGAGAACGTATGCATAATGCTTCAACACTTGCAGGTATGGCGTTTGCTAATGCATTCTTAGGAATCAGTCACTCAATCGCACATAAAATCGGTGGAGAATACAACATTCCGCATGGTCGTACGAATGCGATTTTATTACCGCATGTCATCAGATATAATGCGAAAGATCCGCAAAAACATGCGATGTTCCCTAAATATGATTACTTCAGAGCGGATCAAGATTATGCAGATATTGCAAAATTCTTAGGCTTAAAAGGTAAAACAACAGAAGATTTAGTGGAAGCTTTGGCAGATGCTGTTTATGAATTAGGTCAAAGCGTAGGTATCGAAATGAATCTTAAAGCACAAGGTTTAACACAAGAAGTATTAGATAAAACAGTAGACCGTATGGCTGAACTTGCATACGAAGACCAATGTACAACTGCTAACCCGAAAGAACCATTAATCAGTGAACTAAAAGATATTATCATCACTGCTTATGATTATCAAAAATAAGTCGCTATGACCTTTCCAAATGACTAAAATTCAATCATCCATTCAAAACACGTCCTTGATATAAGGGGCGTGTTTTTTGATACATAGAAAAAGACCGATGCTTTTGACATCGGTCTTAAAGTGAATACTTTATTGTTCGTTTTGTTTGTTAATCCAATCTGTAGATAAATCCATTGCTGCACGTGTCGCATTTGTTTTGTCTAAATCGTTAACCATCACAAAGTCATGGATTGTACCTTGCATACGTGCGTGTGTTACATCATTACCAGCTTCTCTTAATTTGTGCGCATAAGCTTCGCCTTCATCGCGTAAGACATCTGCTTCAGCGTTAATAATCATCGCTTTTGGTAAGTCTTTTAGTTCTTCTAATGATGCACGTAATGGTGAAGCAGTAATTTCTGCGCGTTCATTTTCATCTGTTGTATATTGATCCCAGAACCACTGCATACCTTCTTTAGTTAAATAGTAACCTTCCGCAAATTCATTATAAGAATCTGTGTCAAACGAAGCATTTGTTACAGGGTAATAAAGTAATTGTTGATGAATTGGTAAGCCATTACGTTGTTTTGTCATTAAAGTCATTACAGCTGACATATTACCGCCGACTGAATCACCCGCAACTGTTAAACGGTTTAAGTCTAAGTTTTTATCCTCTGCGACATCTTTTAATTGTTGTAAGACATCGTAGTTTTGTTCAATTGCTGTCGGATATTTCGCTTCAGGTGATAAATCATAATCAGGGAATACAACGACTGAATTTGTACGTACCGCAAGTTCTCTGACAAGTTTATCATGTGTATGCGGGCTTCCGAATACCCAACCTGCACCATGAATATAATAAATCACTGGTAATTTTTCTTGGTTTCCTTTTGGACGAATGAATCGAACAGGAACTTCGCCATAAGATTTTGTTTCAAATGTTGTATCTTCAATATCTACATCATATTTTTTAATATCTGATGATTGTACATCTTCTAATAATTTTCGACCTTCTTCTGGAGGTAACTCATATATACGTGGATGTGGGTCATTGGCTTTCGCAAAGTCAAGTGCTGCTTGTTCTAAAATAATTTTTTGAGTCATAATCAAGCTCCTTCATATATAGAATGTCTCTTTCTCTGGTAAAAGTATACCACTATGTTTACGAACTTAAACATAGATATGCTCAAAAAATGTTATTTTTGTAAATCATCTTCAAGAGAAGCAGTTAAAGCCTTTAACCAATCCAGTGTCGGACCTAGGTCAGAGCGATAGTAACGTTTAAGTCCTTTTTGTTCAACAGAAAGTATTCCTGCATCTAACATCAACTTTAAATGATGTGAAACTGCAGGGCGTGAGATGGTTACTAGTTCAGTTAATTGATTTACAGTTAAAGGTCCTTTTTTACATAACAGTACTAATAGTTCTTGGCGTCGTCCATCTTGTAAGATGTTTAAAATCGGTGTGCCTTCATTAAAAAGTTGAAGTGTTTCTTTAATCATAGTCGGCCTCTTTTCTAGCATTAATGTGATATTACTGCCTATTGTAGCACGTCTATAAGGTGTAGTGGAGGTTTGAAAATAAAATTATTTTTGAACTTTCGTTACAAAAATACATATATTCAAGATTGATATTGTAATAGTATTACAACTATGTGATAATGTAAGCGATTACACATAATTGATTGCTTAATTTGATTCTCAGTCTTACATACTAAAAAGCAGTTGATTTAAATGAAAATAAAACTTTTAAAAGAGGTGGTTGGATTGGACTTAGGGTTTTCTGTCTATTTAGGAGAAGTGTTTGACGAAACATATATCGACAAAATGTTGAATCATGGATTTCGATATATATTTACATCACTTCAAATTCCAGAAGATGACCAAGATACGTATTTGACGCGGTTAAAACAGTTAGCCGTAATAAATGGGAATCGTGCCCAAATTATTGCTGATGTGAATGGACAAACACTGCGTCAACTAGGTTTGTCTTTGAGTGCACCAGAATCGATTCGTGATGTGGGCATTGATATTGTTCGTTTGGATGAAGCGGTCGATATAAATAGTTTGGCAGAGTATGTAGAAGCAAAATATTCAGTGATGTTGAATGCGAGCACAGATGCATTTCAAATTCTACGTGAGCTGAGTGATCGCGCAATTTCTCAAGAGAATATCTTAGTTGCACATAATTATTATCCTAGACCTGATACAGGCTTGGAATGTACTTTCTTTCAACATATAAACGAGCGATTAAAAGGAGCATTTCCTGAAATTCAAATCATGGCGTTTGTCCCTGGTACTCAATTAAGAGGACCTATCTATCGCGGTTTACCAACACTAGAAGACCATCGTCAGTATCATCCATTAGCCGCAGCAGTCGAGCTGGAAGAGGATTTGTGTGATATTGCTTGTGTGGGAGACAGTCAAATTGACGATTTTATGATTCATCAATTCGATACGTATTTCAGATTAAACCGTGTTGTTTTACGAACAAATTTAAGCTCAGACAGTAAATATTTAGGGACTTATCATAATCGACCAGATGTCGCACGTGATGTTGTGAGAGCCATTGAAGCACGAAAAACATTTACTGAAGAAGTATCGCCGCATAATGTAGTAGAACGTCGTAAAGGTGCTGTGACGATAGACAATGCATTATATGGTCGTTATATGAATGAACTTCAAATTGTAAGGTGTGATTTACCTAAGGATAAAGCGGTCAATGTATTAGGTTATGTCGACGCCCGTGATTTAAATTGTATAAATATGATTGGGTCGAATACCGCATTTGAATTCGTTTCAGTTGAGGAGGAAAGTCATGGACATTAATAAAATGACAACTGAGCAACGTAATGAGAAAACGATGCATCTAGATGAATTAAGCACTGAAGATTTTGTTGCTTTGATGAACCAAGAAGATCAAACCGTAGCACAAGCGATTGCGAAAGAAAATACGTCTATTGCACGTGTGATTGATATTGTTATTGAAGGATTTAAGCAAGGCGGCAGATTGATTTATATGGGTGCAGGTACGAGCGGTAGGCTAGGTGTGTTAGATGCTGCTGAGTGTGTACCGACTTTCGGTGTGACTCGAAATGATGTGATTGGTTTAATCGCGGGTGGTGCTAAAGCAATGACTGAAGCTGTAGAAGGTGCTGAAGATAGTAAAACACTTGGCAAACAAGATTTAAAGCACCTTAAACTTAATGAAACTGATACAGTGATCGGATTAGCAGCGAGTGGCAGAACGCCTTATGTCATTGGCGGTCTAGAGTACGCGAATACGATAGGTGCGAACACAGCAGCGATTGCTTGTAATAAAAATACAGCGATTGGTGCAGTTGTGGATATTGCGATTGAAATAGAGGTGGGTCCTGAAATTCTGACAGGTTCTACACGCTTGAAGTCTGGAACAGCACAAAAGTTAGTGTTGAATATGATATCAACTGGCGCAATGGTCGGTATTGGTAAAGTTTATGAAAACTTAATGGTAGATGTTCAACCGACAAATGAAAAATTGAGAAGACGTGCGTTAAATATCATTTCAGAAGTGGCTAATACTTCAGAATCTGAGAGTAAAAAGTTATTTCATGACAGTAGCGGTCATGTGAAAGCGGCAATTGTTATGGGATTACATGATATTACGTATGAAGAAGCTGTTGAACGTTTAGAAAAAGCGAATGGTTTTATCAGAAAAACATGAGGAGCTGAACAACAATGTCAAAAGAAAAAAAGATTGCCCAGGAAATATTAAATAATGTTGGCGGCAAAGCAAATTTAGAATGTGTGATTCATTGTATGACACGTGTACGTATGGATATTATTGATTACTCTAAAGTGAATCTAGAAGGACTCAAAGCAATAGACGGTGTCATGGGAGTAGTAGAAGACGAAACACTACAAGTTATTGTAGGTCCAGGTACTGTCAATAAGGTCGCAAATGAAATGAGCGAAATGATTGGCACACCATTAGGTGAAAAAATCGTTCATCATGAACCTTCGCAACAAACAGATAAAGAACATGTAGAATCAGAAGCACAACTCTTTAAAAGTCAGATGAAGGAAAAACAGAAAAAGTCTAAATGGAAAAAAGTACTGAGAGTAATCGCAAATATTTTTGTACCTTTAATTCCGGCATTTGTTGGTGCAGGATTAATCGGTGGTATAGCGGCAGTGCTGACGAACCTATTGTCTGCTGGTTATATTGAAGGTGCGATGTGGAAGCAGTTGACTTTAGTCTTTGATATTATCAAAAGTGGTTTGCTAGCATACTTAGTCATCTATGTAGGGATTAATGCGGCTAGAGAATTTGGCGCAACTCCAGGACTCGGCGGTGTGATTGGTGGTACTACCATGTTGACAGGCATGACACCTGAACAACCATTGCATAATATCTTTAACGGTGAAGCATTAGCGCCTGGACAAGGTGGGGTTATTGGTGTCATCTTTGCGGTTTGGTTACTATCAATTGTTGAAAAACGTCTGCATAAAATTATTCCGAATGCGGTGGATATTATTGTGACACCTACGATTACCTTATTAATTATGGGACTTGCGACGATATTCTTAATTATGCCGATAGCGGGTGTAATCTCAGAAGGTCTATTAGGTATTATTAACTGGGTGCTAGATATTGGCGGTGCATTTAGCGGATTTATCCTTGGTGCGACATTCTTGCCATTAGTTATGTTTGGTTTACATCAAGTTTTAACACCGATTCATATAGAAATGATCAACCAAGATCATGCAACTTTCTTATTACCGATTCTTGCGATGGCTGGTGCAGGTCAAGTTGGTGCGGCATTAGCACTTTGGGTAAGATGCCGTAAGAACAAAAAGATTATTCGCTTATTAAAAGGTGCATTACCTGCAGGAATATTAGGTATTGGAGAACCTTTAATTTATGGTGTGACTTTACCATTAGGCCGTCCATTCATTACAGCATGTATTGGTGGAGGTATCGGCGGTGCTGTTATCGGTGGTATCGGACACATTGGTGCTGTTGCGATTGGTCCGAGTGGTTTATCATTGATTCCTTTAATTTATGACAATATGTATTTAGGCTACATTGCAGGAATATTAGCTGCATATGCGGGAGGATTTATCGCAACATACTTCTTCGGAACAACAAAAGAAATGACTGCACCTCAAGATGTTGAAGAAGAGGTGTAAAACATATGGGAAATGAACAACTATTAATTTATATTGAAGAACAGATGGAACAACTGACTAAAAACGAACAACAAGTAGCACGATATTTGATTGAAGCCCCGGAAGCGATTTTAGAAATGAGTGCGCAAGCCTTAGGTAAAGAAACGCAAACAAGTTCAGCTACTGTTATCCGCTGTGTGCATAAATTAGGATTCAAAGGGCTAGTGGATTTGAAGTTAGCCATTTCGAGTTATTTACCTAATCATCAGGCTAGTGTGTATCAAGAAATGGAGCAAGATGAACCTGCTAATGAAATTAAAAGTAAACTGTTCAATCGAGCAGCGTATACTCTGAAAACAACAGAAACTTTATTAGATGATCAAACGTTAGAAACGATTGCTGAAAAATTAAGACAATGTAAGAAGTTAGTTGTGTTTGGAGTAGGCGCAAGTCATATTGTGGCAGAAGATATCTTTCAAAAATTTACAAGAGCTGGTATGAATGTTGTTCATAGTTCGGATGCACACATTATCGCTACAACGCTAGCTGGAAGTAACAATGAAGGTACTTTAATGATAGGTATCTCAAATTCAGGCCAAAACCGAGAAACATTAAAGTTAGCGCAAGTCGCGCGCCATTATCATGTTCCGGTTATCGGTATGACCAGTCGAAAAGATTCAGAACTCGCCAATGAAGCGGATGAGTGTTTGTTCCATGACGCAAGTTCAGATCGTAGTTTGCGATTAGCCGCAACAAGTTCGTTAATCGCACAGCTCATCACTGTTGATACTTTGTTTTACACATATCTTGCGAAAGACTATACAAATCATATCGCACATTTAAGTCAGACAAGAGATGCAGTTGATTTATATGTTGATGGAGATTAAGGTATGATGATAGTAATGATGGAGTTAAAGGAATGAGAGAAATGTATGCTTTAGAAACAAATAATGCAATCATTCGTTATGACATGATGGGACATGGACCGATTTTGTTATGTATTCCTGGCGCTAGCGGAATCAATGATAGTTATTTGGATTTAGCACATAAGCTAGAAGATTATTTTACTGTTGTCTTACCTGATAGACGAGGTTATGGAGCAAGTGAATTGTTAACGGCTTTACCAAGTTCTATCGCAAACACCAAAGATACGTATTGTTTAACCATGGATGTTGAAGATATTAAAACATTAATACAAACGCTTAGTAATCATCCTGTTTATCTTTTTGCGACAGACACAGGTGCTGTTCCTGCATTAGAATTTGCGTGTATGTATCCAGAATTGGTTAAGACATTACTTGTTCATGAGCCTTTAAATACTTCTGTACTTCCAAACAGAGAAGATTATGTGCCGCAAACTGAACAAATCGCACGTACTGCAATGATTGAAGGAGTGCCGGCTGCAATGCGTCAGTATGAACGTTTGATTAATCCTTCGCACTCAGATATGCAGGTGTTAGTAGAGAATACGATTGCTCCTTGCGCGGTTTGTTCACCGAGTACTTCACAAATACGCAGTAGTGAATCAACAAACATTTGGCTTCAATATGAACTCCGGCAATATTTGAATTATCAAATTGATATAGAAGCTTTGAAGGCCAAAAATGTTTCAATCAAGTTCTTGCAAGGTGAACAATCGAAAGAATCGCTAGGGTATGAAGCGGCTAAATATTTTGCGCATAGCTTAAATGCAAATCTGTTTCAAGTTACAGGTGGACATTACGGTTATGCACAACAACCTAAACAATTTGCGAAAGCTGTTAAAAAGATACTGCGTTCATAATGATAGAGTTCAAGACCTTCGTTATATGAAGGTCTTTTTATTATGACCTGTGATTTTAACTTTTAGAGTGTTATAATACATTCAAATTTATTTTTGAATGAGGTGACAAAGTGATACAGACCGCTTTGACTGCAGTCATACTTTATACAGCGACTGCTTTAGATTTATTAGTGATTTTGTTAATTTATTTCGCACGTGCACAAACCAAACGTGAGTATCGTGATATTTATATTGGACAGTTTTTAGGTTCAGGTGCCTTAATTGTCATCAGTTTGTTTTTTGCGTTTGTCTTACACTATGTACCTGAGAAATGGATGTTAGGTTTATTAGGTATCATCCCTCTATATTTAGGAATCAAAGTTGCATTATTTGATGACTGTGAAGGGGAAGCACGTGCAAAGAGAGAACTGGATAAAAAAGGATTGTCCAAATTAGTCGGCATTGTTGCGCTTGTTACCCTAGCAAGCTGTGGAGCAGATAATATCGGTTTATTTGTACCGTACTTTGTCAGTTTGACTTTAGCGCAAGTTATTGTGACATTAATTGTATTTGTAATCATGATTTTCTTATTGGTATTCTCTGCACAAAAATTAGCAAAAGTTCCGGGTATTGGTGAAACTGTGGAGAAATATAATCGATGGATTATGGCAATTATCTATATTGGCTTAGGTTTATACATTTTGATTGAAAACAAAACTATACAAACATTGTTAAGCTTTGTTTCATAGAAAGGATGGGAGATAGGTGTCTAATGAACAATGTGACATCATGTATGTGCATGAAGATAAAGTGAAAAATGCTTCTGACTTTTTAAGTGAAACACACACTATTAAGGCAATGAATACTTTAAACGCAATAGGTGATAAAAAGAAATTAACGATTTTATTTGCGTTGCTTGAAGAAGAGAAACTGTGTGTTTGCGACATTGCGAAATTGCTTCAAATGAGTATTGCCTCTACTTCTCATCATTTACGCATACTCTATAAAAAAGAAGTTATAGATTTCCGAAAAGAAGGGAAAATGGCGTATTATTTCATCAAAGATCCTCAAGTTGATAAATTGCTGCGCTTTATGCTGACAGAAGTAGAAAACGAAAATAGTTAAATATATAAATAACTGTTGTGAATCAATTTTGCAGAATGATAGCACAACAGTTATTTAAAAATATACAACGCTATTTGTTTTGTCTTTTACGATTAGTGTTATAAATGATAGAAGCAATTGCCACATAAATTAATGGACCGACAATTAAAATAATAGAAGCCATGTTTGCTTGGATATAAAATTTAAATAATAGTAAACCTAAAAAGGCAACCATTAAATACACAGGTATCATGAAAGGTTTCCAGAACATTGAGTCATTCATATTTAATGTACACACCTTTCTATTAGGGAGTATGTAGAAAAAAGAGGCGGATTTAACTCTGCCTCTTGTTTATGTTTTCAAGTTATAGCCCTAATTGCAACCAACGTTTTCGCGCAAAGAAAAGTACGACGAAGTTGATCGCAAAGAGTAAAAAGAAATAAACAATCAGTAATGTAATATCGTAAGAAGTCAGTGCTAAGGTATCTCCATTTAATGTAGCATCGACGTTAGGGTACATGACATTGCTTGCTTCAAAAGGCGCAAGGATGCCGAAGATGGTTGGATTAAGCATTACTAAGACAATAGAAATAACCCAATAGATTAGGCTGACAATAACACTGATTAAAATTTTGGAAATTAAAATACTGATTGTTCCAATGATTAAGATATACTGCAAGATTAATAAAGAAAACATGATGATTAAAAAGAAATAATGCGAGAAATTACCAAACATCAAAGAAATGGCAGTGATGCCAATACATACAAATACAAAGCATTCTAAGAAAATGACAAACATCTTTTTGTAAAAGAAGGTGAAGTCTGTATTTCCTAATAACTTATAAAATAAGATGTTTTGATCTGCATACTCTTTATTGAAGTAATAAGCGATGATGAATGAAAAGAGTATGAATCCAGTTTCTACCGCAATCGTATATGTGTTGAAGAAATATTCACCATATGACAAGCTTTGACCATCATTCATAAAGGTGGTAAAGCCATAACCTAAAACGAATAGTAATAAAAAAAGCGAACCAAGAATCAGTGTTATTTTGTTAAACGCTGTTTTTCTTAACTCTAACCTCATTTTGTACACCTCAAGTTTTTAGAAACAAATGTATTCATCGACAACTGCTTCTTTAGAATCATATTCTTCAATCGTCAGGTCTTTAAATAAAAAGTACTTACCAGGTAGGTATGTTAAATCTTTTGCGCTATGTGTAATATTGATAATTACTTTTTCAGGATTATCCGAAATATAGTTATTAAAGAAAGTATAGAAGTCGTGAACTGTTGTTTCGTCTAAGTCTTTTGTGATCTCATCTAAAATGATGATAGGTTTGTCTTCTGATAGAAAACTTAATAGCTTCAGCTTTTCTTGTTGTCCTTTGTTTAATTTTCGAATAGGGATGTGATCAGGAATAGTTTCAATCCCTAACAAGTCACCCAAGTAATCGATTTTGACGGTACAAATAAAATAACTCTTGAGTAATTGAATGAGAAAATCTTTAGTGATATCTCTTGGAATACATGATGCATTACTAATCAAAGTTGTGTTTTCTGTAATCTCTGGGCGCATATGACCGCTGTGATTAAGTACGAAATCTTTAGCTAATTGAGACTTGCCAACTTCATTTCTGCCAATAATATGATTGATTTCACCTTTGTGAAATACCAAGTCAGTCGGCTGTAATAGGATTTTGCTTTTGATACGCAATACATACTGTTTGATTTCCATTTAACTCGGCTCCCTCGCTAAAATTGTAAAGTTTTCGAGTGATACTATTTAACAAGTTTTAACAAAATTTTTAGGAATTCTTAAATATAGCGTATCATAAATATCAAATCATTATAATTTGTCTTTTGGTAATAATTTGTGAATTTTTTGTCATGCGTAAGAAAATTACAAAAAATAATTCGCTTACAAGACATACTGCTTATTTCATTTGATACTTAATTGGAGGTTAAAGCGTTTTGTATAGAAGTATTGATTTTAAGCGGTTTTAAGAGGTTCGGATGTCTGAACGCAGACAACCGTTAGGCTACCGTATGGGGTATAAGTAAATAAAAAAAGAAACCAAGATGTCATTGCATCTTGATTTCAATAGTTAGTTATTATCAGAACGTTCTTTGATTAGGGCTTTTCTCATTTGTTGTCTAGAACCATACGTACTTTCTCGTACCAGTTCTTCGTTACGCATACCTGCACCAATGGCACCCGCAATTGTTGAAAGAGAAGCTGCGAACCATGCGATAGACAGATAAAGAGTAAATGTGGCAGGATGTCCGAGTTCTAAAGTCTTTCCTAAGAAGGGCGCTGGTAATAATACAGAAGCCGCAATCAAATATATTGTAAAGAGTGTTACATAATAAATAATGACTGACGTTGTCAGTGTGGTCAGAGTTGTTAAATTATACAACCGCGTAATACGTTTATTAATACTGAAGCGTTCACTTTCCCATAAGTTATGCGCTAAGATAATCCATAAAATCATACCGAAAATCGCAAAGAGGGACATGACTGTTAATCTCCATGTGGTAAAGGTATTACTTAAAGACCACATGGTGGAGAAGATTAAACCGGATGCGCCGGTTGTAAATGCGATTGCGATTACACTATTCATACTTTGCATTAATCTTAATGGGTTATTCGCAAAGGTCATTCCACTGAGTAAACGGAAGTAACCAGATGTTTTAGATGCGACAATATAACGGATATGCATCGTATGTGTATCATCAGTGTAAGTACGGATTTTTCTTAGTTTTGAGAAAGGGAATATTTCTCGATAGGTTGCTTGATGATTTTCATCTTCATTGTTTTGATTTGGGTTGTCACTGAAAAATAGATTGATTTCATGAATAATCGTCAGCACTGTTCTTTCTAGACGTTTGGTAACAGGACGCCAACCATAAGCGGGAATTGAAATAATACTAGCCCCGTTTTCTTCGTTGATATCAACAGCGATGACTGACTCATTATCATGAAGTAATGGTAAGTCAGTTAAACTGATAATATAGTTCCAGTTATAACGATCTAAGTAGTCTTCGGTTTTTTGATAGGCTTGGTCTGCATCTTCTGCAGATCCTGTTAACGCATCAACAATGACTTCAATTTTCCATTCGTATTGAGATGAAATGTAGTCATTTAATAAACCGGGTAATGTGTCTACTAATTTATGCGAAAGTTTATTCGCAATACCAGGTGAAGCGATAATGCCTACGACAAGTTGTTCCATAAATTTACATCCTCCTTTCTTTAATTGTTTTGATCGTTATCATCATTATCTTTTTGGTGTGATTCTGATGAATAGTAATTGGAAGCTTCCCATTCTTTTGCTTCTTCATAGCGTGCACGTTGACGATAAGAGTAAGTCATAGCACGAATTTTCTTTTCGTTTTCGACAGATGCGCCTAAAGCACCTGCTAAGAAACCAAGTGATGTCACAAACCATACAAGGTACAAGAACTGTCCGAGGGTACGCTGACCTTCATTAATCGTCTGCATGTTATATAAATCATTCGGCACGAATAAAGCGACACTGATTGTAAGCAGTAAGAATAAGATGAGATAGCTGAATACAATAATAATCAATAGAGTTAAGACAGTTGTTACATTGTAAACTGTTCGATAAGTTTTAGTTGTTAACGAAGTTTCATGTTCCAATAACGAGTGTGCATACATAATCCAAAGGGTCATTCCGCCAATGGCTAGTGTCGTCATAAAGATAAATCTTAAGTTAGTATATTCAATACTTAATTGCCATGGGGTAGAGAAAATGGTTAAGTATGTAGCTGTCGCAAAGGAAATAGAAATAATCTTTTTGAAGTTTGGAATTTCTTTAAGTGGTTGATTGGCTCTGGTCATTCCAGCTAATAATAAAATCCAACTTATAATAAGTGGGTTTAAAATAAACTTGGTTGTTGTTTTGGAGTGTGAGGTATCATCTCCGGCTTCTTGATCATCTTGCGTTTCCATATCATTCTCTTGTTTATCATCGAATATATTTCTAATGGGCTTTACACGTGTAAATAATGAAAGATTTAATTTTTTCGTTTGATAATCCTCATTCGATTGATGTAAATATATAATTTCCGCAAAATAAAGCAGACATTGTTTCAATTTACGTTTCACACCAAATAAACCTAAAGCCGGAATTGAGATTAATCCAGTAGCCATAGGTTCATCTAAATTACCTACTATTACTTTACGTTGTTCGACAATGGGTAAGTCTGTCACAACAATCGCATAGTCCCATTTATGATGGGTTTTAAGAGATTGAGCTGCGTCTAAACTTTTGTTGACGTCTTCCGCAGAACCAATTAATGGGTCAGAAACACATTCGAAGGTCCATTTGATATCTTCTTTTAATTTACTATTTAGTGAAGTAGGCATTTGTTCAGCTAGTGTCTCTGATAAATCCATAGGAAACCCTGGAGCAGCAATGATTCCTACTTTAATCTCACTCATAAATTGCCTCCTTTCTCTCTACAAAGTTATGAACAAAATTAATTTTGAATTCATTTATAATTACATAATTAATAAGTTCCCGCAATGACAAGAAACAAAACTTATTAAAAAGACGAATTTGATAAGGATTACATAGTGGAAAAGTAGCTTCTAATGTATAATATATATAAAGAATAAAGTATCGGGAGGTATACATCATGAAACGACATCATTTATTGCTTGGACTGCTTTGTTCAACTCTACTTTTAGCAAGTTGTGGCCATAAAGACAACAATGAAAAACAAGCAGACCAAAAACAAGAAGAAACAACCGACACTCAATCACAAGACCAATCACCTAAAGAGAAAAAACAAACACATACGACGTACCACACTAAACAAGATATAAAAATAGAAGTGCATGAAGCGGAGAAAAAAGATAAAGCGCATGCTGACACTGATACAAATAAGAATGTACAAGCTAAACAAACGCAACAAGAAGCTGATAAAGCAACAACTGAAAAAGATGCTCAATCCTCAGATTCATCAAAGAAAAATGAAGAACCAAATTTAGAAAGAGATGGCGGTAAAGTTAAAGGGCCTGAGGATCTTGCGCCTGGTCCTGAAGCAGATATGGATAGAAAACATATCGCGATGATGTTGTTAGACCCTAAATTAAACAAAACTTACGTTAATGCTAAAGATTTAAAACAAAAAACTTATAAAACAGATGACGGTCAACAAGTGCGCATTCCAAACTATGTACTTTTCCAATCTCTAGAAGTACCGCAAGTTGAAAATGGTCCTGAAGGCATGCAGTATTATTTTGTAACACATACAAAAGATCCTGACAAGAAAACAGTAATCGGTGTATCTGATAATGAAATCGTTATTGGTAAATCAACAATCAGTTCTGAAGATGCAGTATCTCAAAAAGTAAAATTAGATTATAATCAATTCATTCAAGAAGAAGAGACACAAGTCTTTAAAGTGAAAGAACTTGAACAGTTGAAACTCGATTCAAATGAAATCAATGCGCTAACACGACATATCTATCAAGCAACACCGCACACATTACAGTTTGTCCCTGAGAATTGAGGCGTAAAAGATGAAACAACTTAGAATGATACTCACAATGATCTTGAGTCTACTTTTATTAGCCGCATGTGGAACACAATCACAAGAAGATAAACAAACTTCTAAGTCATCAGAACAGAAAACAGAGACAAAAGAAACAAACGCTAAACAAGACAAAGTAACATCAGAAACAAAAAATAATAATCAAACCAATACTTCAAAAGAAAGTACAGAGAATCAAAAAGAAGAACCGCAAACACAAAAAGGACCTTTAACAGAACAAGAGATTAAACACAATGTAGCATTGATGATATTGAACCTGAATTTTGATCAAAAATATATCACAGGGCAAGAAGTGTTAGAAGGTAAATATTCGGCTATAGTTCAAGATCAAATACACCACTTCAAAGTAAATGAAGTGCGCTTATTACAAGGGAGATTTGAACCTACTGTGATTCAAGCACCTGAAGGCATGAAGTTTTATACATTTGACCCGCAATCGGGTCCATATGCAGTTTATATTGGTGTGTCTCATGATAAAGTTGCGGTTTGGCGTTCACAAGCAGCCTATGAAAATTATCCTGAAAAATTAGCTGATGGCAGTATTACTGAATATAATATTTCTGATTTAAAGAAAATGAACATATCATCAGCACAAATACAAGCAGTCGCAAATAAAATCGTAATTGGGAATAATGAAAATCAAAAACCTATTCGATTGGATTAATAGTAAGAAGTGAGCTTTGGCTCGCTTCTTTTTAATGGAAATAATTAATAAAAGTTTAAAAGAATGATACGGTGAAGTTAAGAGGAATAAGAACTGTGACAATTAATGGTAAAGGATTTTAAAACGTCTATCAGATTTGGAGGTCTAAGTATGAGCCGTTTTGGTTATGCGATAAGAATAGGGTTAATCGCATTTTTAGTCTATTGTACAATGCAATACATAATTCCAATGCCAAATGAAAAGTTATATATCCTCATTTATTCAGCCTTATTAGGCATATTAGTCATTTTATTTTCATATTTCTTAGTAGGGAAACCTCCAAAAGTAATGAAGCATTCTAAGAAGGATAAAGAATTTTAGCGCGATTTGTGATATTAAAAATTAATACAAGTTAAAGGAAGTGAGCTTTGGCTCGCTTCTTTTTATGCTTTTTAACAAATAAACGATTTTAATTTTTTTGAAAAAATGAGACTTCGTTGCTTTAATGTTACTTAAATATGAATTATAATGATTAAGTATCATTAATTTAATGTGGCAATATTTTGTTAATTAGAAAGGAGTGGTCTTTTCATGGAATGTGTGTTACCGATTAAAGATAAATCGGACATTGAAGCGATGTATGAAACGTTACGTGAACATAACCAGCGTGATTATTTGTTGTTTCGTTTAGCGATACATACAGGTTTAAGAATTAGTACGTTAATTCATCTAAAAGGACTAGATGTTTTAACACAAGATGAGCATTGTCAGGCTGTGATTAATGTTTGGCGACAACCTGGGATATCTGAAATTAATGTGCCATTGCCTCAATCGTTATGTGAGGAATTGGATGAATTTATGAAAGATAAAGGAATTGGTCATGACGATTATCTATTTCGTTCTATGAAAACAAAGCGTCCGCTCTCTCGCCAACAAGCGTATCGTATTATTCATGATGCTGCTGTTCAAAATGGACTCTCTCAAATCGGTCTTCAATCTTTACGAAAAACTTTTGCTTATCATGCGTACCAATCGGGTACACCGCTTACAGTGATACAAAAATACCTCGGTCATCAGACTTTATCTGAGACCCTCAAATTTATAGATGTTCCGCAACAAAACCGCACGATTACGATTCAATTAGATCTTTAATTTTTATTTTTTAGATATGACTTTAACTCAACTATAGAAAGGAGTCTCACTTCTTATGAGCCTTATTTGGCTGTTTGTCTTTATTATTGTTGTGATGTTGTTCGTACTCATGACAAACCTGCCGAATCGTTCTGCACGACCAGCGTCAGCATCAGAACAAGCACAACAAGAAATTACGCATAACACAGGTCGGTACAGAACAACTATAAGCAGACAAGCTGGATGGATAGCGTTAAGTGCGCCCGTTATCAGCGCAATTTATTTTATAACCATGATTCCACGTATCGCCGCCAATCAACTGGTTATGGTTTCATTGCCGTGGATGCCGTCAATCGATGTAAATTTTGCGTTCAGATTAGATGGCTTGTCTTTAATCTTTGCCTTGTTAATCACTTTAATTGGTACAGGTGTTGTATTATATGCGAATGCATACCTATCAAAAGCACATGATGATTTGCCAAGGTTCTACGTGTATTTATTAATGTTCATGTTTGCGATGTTAGGCGTTGTGCTAGCAAATAATACCATACTGCTGTACGTATTTTGGGAGTTAACGAGTATTGCGTCTTTCTTATTAATTGCTTATTGGTATAACCGACCAACAAGTCAGGCAGGCGCAATGAAATCATTCTTAATCACTGTCTTTGGCGGCATGTTTATGATGGTTGGGTTTGTTATTTTATTTAACATTACCGGTACAAATACTATTTCTGAATTAGTGCAAATTCCCGTTCGCCAAACGATGTATGAATCTCCTTGGTTCCCACTTGCGGTTGTCTTTATTTTATTAGGTGCCTTTACGAAATCGGCACAATTTCCATTTCATATCTGGTTGCCAGATGCGATGGAAGCACCGACACCTGTCAGTGCTTACCTGCACTCTGCGACAATGGTTAAAGCCGGATTATACTTACTATTTCGTTTTACACCGATATTAGGTTATGAGCCATGGGTAGCTTATATTGTTATCACAATTGGTATTATCACTTTAATGGTCGGTTCCTTTGTGGCAGTTGGACAACGTGACTTAAAAGGATTGCTTGCTTATTCCACAATCAGTCAACTCGGCATGATTATGTCGATGGTCGGCTTTGGATTTTTAGCATATAGTCACCAAGCACAAGGGTTCCAAGCCTTTTATGTTGCGAGTTTATTTGCGGGACTGTTTCATTTAATCAACCATGCGCTCTTTAAGAGTGTGCTCTTTATGGGTGTTGGTATTGTAGATCATGAAACAGGCACACGTGATTTATCGCGTTTAGGCGGTTTACGTAAACTATTGCCAGTCACAACTGTGATGATGACCATCAGCGCAATGGCGATGGCAGGTCTCCCGTTATTTAATGGTTTCTTATCAAAGGAAATGTTCTTTGCGACATTGGTCAGCGCGAAAAAACTTACGATGTATGACCAAGTCTTTGTTTCTGTGATGTTGATTGTTGGTGTGGTTGCCAGTCTCTTTACGTTCATTTACAGCTTACGTTTAGTCAAAGATACTTTCTTTGGCCCGTTACACAAAGAGGGCTTACCGCAAGTACCTGAACATGAGCCAGTAGGACTGTATATTGCGCCGGCAGTGATTACACTCGGTATGCCATTATTCTTTATTATCCCGAACGTCTTAGGGCGATATTTAATCGGTCCTGCCTTACGTGATATCGGACATTCAGATAAAGTGGCACCATTTATTCCGCACATTGCCGCATGGCACGGTTTAAGCCCTGAGTTATGGATTACCTTAACGATTTATGTCGTGGGTATTTTACTCTTATGGCGTTCACGTTGGATGAATGTTTACAACAAGTTACCAGAGTTTCTATCCATCAACAGTATCTATCGGGGTATGTTAAGCGGAAGTGAGCGTTTTAGTAGAAGCGGGATGCAGTTGATGATGAATAACCGATTAAATCAATACTTACATGTGATTTATTTCTTATTCTTCGGTATGTTGGCTTATGGTTTTATTCGCGTCGGTTGGATACCTGTTGAAGGTTTCAAAGTGAAGCCGATTACGTGGTTTGAAATTTTAGTCACTGCCAATATTGCTTTCTTATCTGTTGCATTAGTGTTCTTACGTGAACGTATGGCGATGATTATTATTAACGGTGTTATCGGTTATACGATTGCGATTGTCTTTGTCTTAATGAGAGCGCCAGACTTGGCGATGACACAGTTAGTGATTGAAACGATTACGACTATCTTATTCTTATTAGTCTTTTACCATTTACCAAACGTACGACGAGATAAAGTACATGTCGGGAAAGAAGCGGTCAAGCTATCTATTGCTTTATTAATGTCGCTCTTTGTCGTGACATTTGTGATTATTGCACAACAAGAACAAGCGTTTAATAAGATTTCAAGTTTCTATGAACATAGTGATAAATTGGCAGGTTCTAAAAATATTGTCAACGCAATTCTCGGAGACTTCAGAGCACTAGATACCATGTTAGAAGGCATTGTCATTATGATAGTGGGTCTCGGTATCTATTCCTTAATTAAATTCAAAATCAGAAAGGGTGATTCAGATGCACGAAAATGACATTGTATTAGAAACGATTTCTAAAGTAGCAGTTTTCATTATTTTGACCTTCGGTTCTTATATTTTCTTAGCGGGTCATGATAATCCAGGTGGCGGCTTTATCGGCGGTTTAGTTTTCAGTTCAGCGTTTATCCTGATGTTTCTAGCCTTTGATGTTGAAAAGGTCATTCGTTCACTGCCGCTTGATTTCAGAGCAGTTACGATTACAGGTTCTTTATTATCCATTGCTACCGCAATCGTACCAATGTTTTTTGGACACCCTTTATTGTCACATGAGGATGTTTACGTCACATTGCCTTACTTAGAGAAAGTGCATCTTTCAAGTGTGACATTGTTTGAATTCGGTATTTTATTAACAGTCGTCGGTTCAGTGACGACAATTATGCTTGCGATAAGTGGTGATAAAAGTTGAACGTCATACTTATTATAATTATTGGTATTTTAACTTTTGCAGGTACGTATATGATTTTATCGAAAAACTTAATTCGGATTGTTTTAGGTACTGCCATTTATACACACGTCGCAAACTTAGTCATTTTAGCGATGAGCGGCTTTGATGGTACAAAAGTACCGATTATTAACGATGAAGGCAGTAATTATGTAGATCCCTTACCACAAGCGTTGATTTTAACCGCAATTGTCATCGGATTTGCGGTTTCCGCATTCTTACTTGTCTTAGTCTATCGTACTTATAAAGTGACACGGGTAAACCGAATTGAAGCGTTACGCGGTGAGGATGATGATGTCGATGAATAATATGATGTTAATCCCACTGTTGTTGCCTTTAGTCACAGGATTAATTTTATTCTTCTTTAAAGAACGTTTAATGGTTACGAGACGTATCGCGATTACGATTCAAATCATCAACACAGCAGTTTCAGCTTATTTATTAGCGTATGTCTATCAACATCAACCGCTAGTAATCAATTTTGGTGATTGGCAGCCGCCATTCGGCATTCAATTTGTCGGCGATACTTTAAGTATTTTCTTTGTCACAATTGCCAACTTAGTGGTTACTTGTGTTATTTATTTTGGTTTTGGTAAGCGTGAACATCTTGCGAACCGTTATTTCTTACCATCCTTTATTTTATTTATGCTGACAGGTGTCAACGGCAGTTTCTTAACTGCTGATATTTTCAACTTGTACGTGATGTTTGAAATTATGTTGATTGCGTCGTTCGTCTTATTAACACTTGGTCAAACACTAGAACAATTACGTGCGAGTGTCATTTATGTCGTAATGAACGTTGTCAGTTCTTGGTTCTTCCTTATCGGTGTCGCTTATTTATATGGCACACTCGGCACATTGAACTTCGGTCATTTAGCGATGCGGATAAGTGAAAGTGACCAACCGCCGATGATGACAATGATTGCGATTATTATGATCTTCGTGTTCGGCGGTAAAGCAGCTTTAGTCATGTTTATGTGGCTGCCTAAAGCCTATGCCGCATTAAATACTGAATTAGCTGCGTTATTTGCGGGATTGATGACAAAGGTCGGTGTGTATGCGTTAATCCGTGTCATGGTGTTGTTATTTGATCAACAGCCTGATATTACACATCAACTCATGTACTATATGGCAATCATTACGATGATTATTGGTGCTATCGGTGTACTGGGTTATGAAGATGTGAAGAAAATAGCCGCTTATCAAGTTATCTTGTCTATCGGCTTCTCAGTCATGGGTATCAGTACCTTGAATCAAGCAGGTGTGACAGGTGCGATTTTCTATGCCGGTCATGACATGATTATTAAGACCTTATTATTCTTAGTCATGGGTGTCTTTGTTGTCTTAACAGGTTACCGAAGTTATAAACAAATGGGCGGTTTGATTCATACGCATCCGTCATTAGGTATTATTTTATTTATTGTCACATTATCTATTGGCGGCGTACCGCCATTCAGTGGATTTCCTGGGAAATTACTGATTATACAAGGTGCACTCGCTGAAGGATATGTGGTCGGTGTCGCACTGATGATTATCACCAGCTTGATTGCGATGTATAGTTTATTGAAAGTCTTTTTCTATATGTATTTCGGTAGAGAAGAGATGCCTGTAGTCCAACGACAACCAATCTTGCCGCATAAGTTGATTGCGATGATTTTATTAACAGTTGCGACTATCCTGATGGGGCTTTGTGCCGAATGGATTTTAGATGTCGCACATCATGCGGCTGAATTTAATATAAACCCTAGTGACTATATCAAATCAGTTATCCCAAATGTGGAGGTGGAATAATGTTAGCCCAACTAACCCTGAATATTTTAATTGCTGTATTATGGACGCTCTTTCAAGACGAAGATAAATTCCACTTGTCTACATTTATTGCTGGATATCTGATTGGTATTGCGATTGTATATTTAATCCATCGATTCTTCTTTAAACGTGTCTTCTACTTAAAGAAAGTCTGGATTATTTCTAAATTCATTTTGATTTATAATATGCAGCTGTTGATATCGAGTTTATCAACCATCAACTATATCTTATTTAAATCACATGACATGAACCCAGGTTTATTAATTTATGAAACGTCATTGAAAAGAGACTGGGCGATTACTTTATTGACCTTGTTAATCATGTTGACACCAGGCTCGCTTGTACTCAGGGTATCACCTGATGGCAGTCGTTTCTTTATTCATGCGATCGATGTTTCTGAAAAAGATAAAGCCGTTTTAACCAAGCAGATTAAGAAATATGAACGTTTGATATGGGAGGTGCTCAAATGATTGAAATGGTCATAGATTGGATGATACGGAGTGCTTTAGTCATTTACGGTATTGCGGTGATTATCGCTTTGATACGTGTGATTAAAGGACCGACAACACCTAACAGGGTGGTCGCATTTGATAGTATTGGTGCGATGATTATCTCTATTGTAGGCTTACTCAGTATCGTCTTAAACACCTTAACTTTCTTAGATGCGAGCTTAATTATCGCTATCCTCGCATTCTTGAGTACCATTGGTATCTCACGCTTCGTAGAAGGAGGACGAATCTTTGATAATAAACGAAATCGTTAGTTTATTCGCAGCTGTCCTTATCTTGTTGGGATCTATTGTCGCTCTCATTAGTGCCATCGGTATTTTAAAGTTTGATGATATCTTCTTGCGTGCACACGCCGCAACGAAAAGTTCAACCTTATCTGTGTTGTTTTCATTAATTGGTGTATTTATTTATTTCTGGTTTACACGTGATTATTTCAGTGTCAGAACGCTATTAACGATCTTATTCTTATACATGACGTCACCAGTCGCTGGGCAAATGATTGTACGTACGGCTTATAACGTTGGTTCATATATGTATATGAAAGACAACACCCAAAAAGGGGCTTCTTTGAATATTGCTTATAATAAAAGAGAAGCTAAGAAAAACAGAAAGTTACGGGCTGAACGCAGACGAAAAGCAACAGAAGCGTTCACAAAAGGTGAGCATCAGCCGACAATTCGTTATAAAAAGAAAGATGACTAATCTAATACGCACGCTATAGTGAATTTCTAAACTATGGCGTGCGTATTTTTAGTTCAGCCAACCTCAATACTGTTTTGTCGTAGAGTTCCAAAATAGAAAGTGTCTAGATGTTTATAATCCAATAATTGTTCCAGAATCATGGTATATAGACACCGCTTTGTACAATGTTATTTAAAATTTTAAAAGTATTGAACAATCATATATGCAAACGTACGCAAATGGAGTATAATCAGTTTGACAGATTATTCAGATTAATTTATAACCTATTGACTTTGTGAATGTATTCACATAATATATTAGATAGGATATGAATTACTCTACTATACAACTTTTAGAATTGAGGGAGTAATTATGACAAAAATTAAATTTTTTGGTACACGTGATTATGAAAAAGATGTAGCTTTGAACTGGGCTAAAGAGAATGATGTTGAAGTTTCATTCTCAAATGACTTCTTAAGCTATGATACTTTGGATCAGCTTGAAGGGTTTGACGGCGTTACAACAATGCAATTCGGCAAACTTGAAAAAGAAGCTTACCCTAAATTAGAAGCAATGGGCATCAAACAAGTCGCACAACGTACTGCAGGTTTTGACATGTATGATTTAGAATTAGCGAAAAAACACGGTATTATTATCTCAAACGTGCCTAGCTATTCTCCTGAAACAATTGCGGAATACTCAGTAGCTGCTGCATTAAATCTTGTACGTAGATTCCCACGTATTGAAAAACGTGTTCAAGACTATGACTTTACTTGGGATGCGACAATTATGGCAAGACCAGTAAAAGACATGACAGTCGCAATTATCGGTACAGGACGTATCGGCGCATTAACTGGTAACCTTTTCGCAGGCTTCGGTGCTAAAATTGTAGGTTATGATTTATATCCAAATGATTCATTAGATTTCTTAGAATATAAAGATACGATTGAAGAAGCAGTTAAAGATGCGGACATCGTTTCTTTACACATGCCAGGTTCTGCAGACAACCACCACATTTTCAATAAAGAAATGTTTGCGAAATTCAAAGATGGCGCAATCTTAGTTAACGCAGCACGTGGTGCAGTTGTAGATACAGAAGCATTAATCGATGCGGTCAATGAAGGCAAATTAACAGGCGCAGCTGTCGACACTTACGAGTTCGAAATGCCTTACTTCACATTTGACTTTACTGGTAAAGAACTTGAAGATGAAACATTCAAAAAATTAATCGAAAATGACAGAATTCAATTAACACCACATATCGCATTCTTCTCTGATGAAGCGGTACGTAACTTAGTTGAAGGCGGATTAAACGCTGCACTTAATGTCATCAAAACAGGCGATACACCAACACGCTTGAACTAATTATTGTGAGTCGAAGTTATTTTATATAAAGGAAGTCGGATCAGCTCAACTGATCCGGCTTTTTAATTTGTTTCATTTACACAAAAACAGGTGAAGACTTCAAATCTCCACCTGTTTGATGTGTTGTGTATTAATGTTTAATGCGATTTAAGCCACGGTTTTTAAAGCCGCCGACTTTATATGCGATAAATAATAAGATTAACCAGAATGGTGAGAAGTATAAGGCTACTCTTGTATCTTCAGCTAAGAATAAAATCGCGATGACAATAACGAAGAAGATAAGGGTACTATATGAACCAACTACACCAAAGAAGTTTTTAAATTTTGAAGCAGCATGTAATTCAGGATGTGCTTTACGATATTTGATATAACAAACTAAAATGATTGTCCAAATAAAGATAAAGAAAATTGTTGCGACTGTAGTTACGACTGTGAATACAGTATCTGGAATAACATAGTTCAATAATGCTGCTAAGAATAAGACAACCCCTGAGAAAATCAATGCATTGTATGGTACCCCGTGACGATTGGCTTTACCTAAAGCTTTAGGTGCGCTGTCTGAAACAGCTAAACCATAAACCATACGACTGTTACTGAATAATCCGCTGTTTGCGGCACTAGATGCTGAAGTTAATACCACAAAGTTAACGATACCCGCAGCAGCTGGAATACCGGCTAATACGAATAAGTTAACGAATGGACTTTCTTTAGGATCTAATTTATCCCATGGTGTGATACTCATAATAACCATTAAGCTTAAAACATAAAAGATGATGATACGAATACCGACGCTGTTGATGGCTTTCGGTAAGTTCTTTTCTGGATCTTTTGTTTCACGTGCAGTAACACCGACTAATTCAATCCCTACGAAACTAAATACTGCCATTTGGAAAGCGAGTAAAAAGCCCATAACCCCATTAGGGAAGAATCCGCCGTGAGAGTAAAGGTTGCTGAAACCACTTTGAATGTGGTTAGGTGATGAGAATCCAGTAAAGATTAAATAAAGGCCAATGACAATTAAGAATAAAATCGCAATAACTTTAATGATCGCAAACCAGAATTCGATTTCCCCATAAGCTTTAACTGTCATTAAGTTTAGTGCGAGTAGTAAGATAACTGTGATAATCGCTGTTAAGTAAGGTGGGAAAGACGGCCACCAGAAATTAATATATTTGGTTACAGCTGTGATGTCCGCAATACCTGTAGCTACCCAACAAAACCAGTACGTCCAACCTGTAAAGAAACCAGCCATATGGCCTAAATAATCTTCCGCAATATCAATAAATGAATTGTATTGACTGTTTGATAAAAGAAGTTCACCTAATGCACGCATCATAATGAACAAGAAGAACCCGATAATGATGTAGGCCAAAAGAATGGATGGCCCAGCTAACGCAATACTTTTCCCTGCCCCCAAGAAAAGCCCCGTACCGATAGCGCCCCCGATGGCGATCAGCTGAATGTGACGATTGGTCATACTGCGTTTTAAATCATTGTTTTCCATGATGTTACACCTCTTTGTAGTTTTTATATAGAGAACGGATGGCGTGCAGAGTGAAACTGTGCATATCATCTATTTTCTTTTTATGTTGTACGGAATAGAATATGTGTATGGAAGTATTATACACTAACTTTAATGAGTTGCGTGACTAATTTTTAAATTTTCTAAATCAAATTTCAATGAAAGCGTTTTATATATGATTTTAGAAGATAACATCATACATTATGAGATTTAGGGTAAAAAATGACTGAGCGAGTGAATTATTAAAAAGATAAAATAAGGCGCAGAATCAAAGGAGAAGGTAACAGTGAAAAAATTAATAACGGGATTGCTTTTTGCGTCTATGACATTGATATTATCAGGATGTGCTTCTTCAGAAGTGAAAGAAGTCAAACAAGAGGCCAAACAAGAACCGACGCAAAAAGCACCGCCACAACAAGAACACAAGAAAGATACTGGATCTGCGAAATCAGAAGGACAACAAGTGGATTTAAATCCGTCTATCTTTGACAAGAAGAAAAAGAATCAAAAATTGACTAAAGCAGAATTAAAACAAGATATCCAAACGTATTTGAATGCTGATCATGATATCACACGTATTTATGAACACTATCAACAAAAGCTGCATTCAAAAGAAGGGCTTTCTAAACGCGATGCAAAACATATTGAAAAAAGCCAGTGAGCTAGCAAGTACGAATGATAATAACTTTGCGCAGTATATTAATGAAAATCGTTTACCGAAAGGTTATGACGGACATGCGCATAAAATTAATCGCTACATTACAAACTCTAACCAATACCTCAGAGATATCGATGAAAAAATAGATACTGCAATTGCTTCTTCAAAAAATGGACGTGTTTCTGTAAAAGAAGTCGGTGCGATTGAAAAAGGAAACGATAAACCTAACAAACGTGAACAAAAGAAAATTGAAAAAATATTGGAAGAAGAAAATATAGATACACGAGCATTCAAATAATCATGAGGGCATTCTTTTTGGAATGTCCTTATTTATTTGTGAGCCTTTACTTGAGTGAAATAAGTGTATAATGGAGTCAAGTTCTTAAAGTATAGATGAATAATAGAAATAAGAAGGTGATCTATATGACATCAGTTCTAGAAATTAATAATCTCACAAAACGCTTTGGTAAATTCAAAGCACTCTCTAAATTAAATATGAGGGTTGAAGAAGGAGAAATCTTCGGCTTTATTGGTCCGAACGGTTCAGGTAAATCAACAACAATTAAGACGATGTTAGGCCAATTAAAACCAAGTTCCGGCAGTGTTACGTTATTTGGTAAGGATGCTTTTAAAGAAGCAGTAGCCATACATGAACGCATTGCGTATGTCCCGGGTGATGTGAATTTGTGGCCGAATTTAACTGGAGAAGAAGTTATTGAGTTCTTATTAAGTTTACAAAAGTCAGTGAACCATGAACGTAAACAAATGTTAATTCGAGATTTTGAGTTGGATATTCACAAGAAATGCAGTACGTATTCTAAAGGGAATCGACAAAAAGTTGCTTTGATTGCCGCACTAAGTATGGAAGTAGATTTGTATATTTTTGATGAACCAACGTCTGGTTTAGACCCTTTAATGGAACGTGTCTTCCAGCATCATGTAAAAGCGTGCCGTAAGCGTGGAAAAACAGTACTATTATCAAGCCATATTCTTTCTGAAGTAGAACAACTATGTGACCGTGTAGGAATTATACGTAAAGGTGAATTAATAGAAACAGGCACATTAGATGAAATGCGTCATTTAACACGTATGCGCTTTACCGTCATGACACAAGAGATACTAACACATTTAGAAGCGCAACCAGGTGTACATGATGTAACCAAACAAGATGAAACGTATCAATTTCAAGTGGATACTGATCAAACCAGTACAGTGATTCAATATTTAAGTCGCTTCAACATTAAAAAGTTAGAAAGCCAACCGATGACTTTAGAAGATTTATTCTTACGACACTATGGCGAGCAGCTAAAAGAAGGTGAGTAAGATGACACAAAAGCGACTGACACTTTCTAAGATAATGTTGTTTTATTTGAAGCGAAATAAATGGTCTATCATCTTTTGGTTAGTAGGATTAATCGCATTAACCTTAATGATTCCGCAATCATTTGCGAATTTGTATCCTGATAAACAAGCATTAGTACCACTGTTTGAAATGTTTAAAAATCCTGCGATGCAAGCGATGCTTGGTAAATTCTCTTTAGACCAAATGACTATAGCGACGATGTTCAACTATGAGATGTTGATGTTTACTGTGATTCTCGTCAGTATTATGAATATCTTATTTGTTTCGAAAGATTCAAGAGGGGATGAAGAAGCGGGACGTTTAGCGATGTTATCTGCTTTACCGATAGGACGTGCGACATTGATTTTGAGTGCGATAATTCAACAAGGAATCATTAATGTCATTTTAGGTATATCAATCAGTATAGGCTTGATGTATACAGGTATTGATCATTTTACTGTTGAAGGCGCATGGCTATACGGCATGCTTATTGCGGTATCAGGTTTTATGATAAGTATGTTTACATTACTTGTCGCGCAATTAACCACGACACAAAGTCAGACAACAGGCATCAGTATCAGTTTGTTATTGATAATGTATTTAATCCGTGCCATAGGCGATGTGTCAGCTTCTTGGCTTTCTTACATTGTTCCGCTTGGCTGGATCACACGCGCCGATATTTATAGTTATAACCATTGGTGGCCGGTTGCTGCGTTATTTGGAATGTCTCTCATATTATTAATTATTGCGGTGATATTGAATAGACACCGTGATATGGAGTCTGGGTTATTGCCAACGTTTAAAGGGCATTCGCGTGCATCATCTTTATTAAAATCACCTTTAGGACTACAACTACATTTACAGCGTACTGGAATAATCGTTTGGGCTATAGGTATGTTGATGCTAGGTTTGTCGTATGGTTCGGTATTTGGAGATTTAGAAAATTTCTTTAAAGAAAATCCGCTGTTACAAAGAATGTTGACTGGCAAAGGAAATAACTATGCTGAACAATTTGTGCCGATATTGATGGCAATTATGGACATGATTTCAACGATACCTGTTTTAATGGCAATCTTTAAAATCCAAAAGGAAATCAGATTAAGCCATACAGAAAGTATACTGGCTTTGCCCATACATCGCATACGTTATTTAATGAGCTTTATTTGGATTGGATTGATCAACAGTGTCTTGATGATTAGTTTAGCTGCGTTAGGAATGTATATGGGTGCTGTCTCAAGTATGGATAAACCTATTGCTTTTAATAAAATCTTCACTGCAGGGTTAGTTTTTATTCCAGCAATATTAGTCTTTGCGGGGTTGGCTGTCTGTATTATCGGTTGGTTTAAGAAAGGGAGTTTAATTGTCTATCTCTATTTAGCTTACTCTTTCTTAGTCGTATATCTAGGACAATTATTAAATATAAAGCAATGGTTGAAAAAAGTGACGCCTTTTGGGCATGTACCACGTCTGCCGATTGCAGATATGGATTGGTCTGCGACTATAGTTATGCTTGTGATAGCAACGATACTATTTATTTTGGGCATTGTTGGTTTTAAATATAAAGATATTTCTTAGACATGAATATAGAAAACAATTCAAAAAAATTAAATTCTAATCGCTGATATATCTTTTTCTATGGAAATATGGTAGATTTAGAGGGTCATTACAGAGCATGGAGGAGAACATGGAACAAACATTACCTAATTGCCCGAGCTGTGGTTCGGAATATACGTATTTAGATGGTGCGTTATTTGTCTGTCCGATGTGCGGACATGAATGGACACAAGATTCAGTAGAAGAAGCTGAGGAAGCGTTAAAAGTACGAGATGCCAATGGTCAAGAATTACAAGATGGTGACACTGTGACAGTGATTAAGGACTTGAAAATCAAAGGTGCTTCATCTGTGATTAAGCAAGGTACGAAAGTTAAAGGTATCCGTCTAGTAGATCCTGAAGACGGTCATGACATCGATTGTAAAATTCCAGGTGTCGGTCAAATCGGTTTAAAATCGATTTATGTTAAGAAAATCAAATAGTCTTGTATCGATGTAAACAGATATCAGCGTTGGAAAGCCCTCCTATTCAAACCGAGTAGGAGGGCTTTTTGTTAATGTTAGTAGTGCTTTCGATTTTGAACCCTGCTGAAAAACCATTTGTTTGCATATTAAAATAGAAGTTAATGGACAATAAAACTAATAAAGCAATAAAGCTGACAATCGTGATAATATCGGCAACACGCTTAGCAAAAGAAAGATTCATAGTAGACACACCTTCTTTGTATGTGATTTATATTGCTTTTCTTAATTGTAATATAACATATTTTTTAATTGAATGATTGTAGGATCTAACCTCTTATCACATGAATAATCATTAGTCAGACTATATAATAGAGGTGTATCTAAAATATGAATTGATGATTGAACACAAAAAGGGGTTGTGCACATATGAAAAAATTAATTCAAGATAAAACTACAATACTTTCAGATATGTTAGAGGGTTTAGCACTTTCAAATCCCGAGCAAACTGTCATTTCTGAGACGGTTGTTGTTAGAAAAGAGAAAAAGCAACAAGGTGTTGCGTTAGTTTCTGGCGGAGGAAGCGGACATGAACCTGCACATGCAGGCTATGTTGCACAGGGAATGTTAGATGCGGCAGTATGCGGTGAAATCTTTACATCACCGACACCGGATAAAATTTTAGAAGCGATTAAAGCTGTTGATAATGGTGACGGTGTCTTATTGATTATCAAAAATTATGCCGGAGATGTTATGAACTTTGAAATGGCGCAAGAAATGGCTGAAATGGAAGGTATCAAAGTCGGTAAAGTGATTGTCAGAGATGATATTGCGGTAGAAGATAAAGAGATGCGCCGTGGTGTAGCAGGCACAGTTTTTGTGCATAAGTTTGCAGGTTACCTTGCTGAACAAGGTGAATCGCTAGAAACGATTGTAGAACAAACTGAAGCATTATTAGCTGATATGCGTACAATAGGCATGGCACTTACACCGCCATTTGTACCATCCACTGGTAAGTATGGCTTTGATTTAGAATCTGGAGATATGGAAATCGGTATCGGTATTCATGGGGAACGTGGATTGAAGAGAGAAGCGGTTAAACCTATCCAAGATATTGCAACTGAATTAGTTCAAGCTTTGAACGAAGAAGTCCAAGCGAAAGAAGTCATAGTGATGGTAAACGGCATGGGTGGCACACCGCTTTCAGAATTAAATATCGCAGTGAAGTATATCAAAGCAGCACTTGAAGCAGAAAATGTTTCAGTCAAAGACTGGTTTGTCGGTGATTATATGACATCGTTAGATATGCAAGGTTTCTCATTAACATTATTAGAAAGTACTGAGGAACGTTTGAATGCATTAAACGCACCGACAACAAGCCGTTATTTCGGATAACGCACAAGGAGGAAATGAACTATGAATGCAGAAACATTAAAACAACGTTTAATTCATTTACAAGAAATTTTTCAAGAACGTGAAGATACATTAACAGAACTTGATCGTGCCATTGGTGATGGTGACCATGGTGTCAACATGGTCAGAGGCTTTAATGCCTTACCACAAGCATTAGAAAATGCGGACACAGTCCAAGATGTTTTGAAAACAACGGGAATGACTTTAATGTCTAAAGTTGGTGGTGCTTCAGGTCCATTATACGGTTTCAGTTTTGTCAAAATGGCACAAGTTGCGGAAGATGAGATTACAGAAGACAACTTACCTAAGTTGTTAGAGGCATTTTCACAAGCGGTACATCAACGCGGTAAAGTTGAACTAGATGAAAAAACAATGTACGACGTGATTGAAAGAGCGAGAGAAGCGGTAGAAAATGGAGAGACTGTTGATATCGCATACCTTCAAACACTCGCAGATAATACAGAAGATTTAGTTGCGACAAAAGGACGTGCAGCTTACTTCAAAGAAGAGTCAAGAGGTCACACAGATCCAGGTGCACAAAGTAGTGTTTATATCTTAAACGCATTGATAGGAGATGAGTAAATCAATGACAGCGATTATTGTAGTCAGTCATAGTGAAGAAATCGCAAACGGCATCAAAAAACTTATTAGCCAAATGGCTGAAGGCGTGCAAGTGATTCCAGTCGGCGGCAGTGACGGTACTATTGGAACATCCTTTGAACCTATACAACAAGCAATTGAAGGTTTAAAAGACGATGCGATTTGTTTCTATGATTTAGGTTCAGCAGAAATGAACTTAGATATGGCTATTGAAATGTACGATGGACAATATAGAGTAGAGAAAGTAGAAGCACCTATTGTAGAAGGCAGCTTTCTAGCAAGTGTCAACATCTCTACTGGTATGAGTTATGAACAAGTTGTAGAATCAGTTGAAAGTGAATATAGATAAAAACAACGGCGCATTTGTGTAAGCAAGTGCGTCGTTATTTTATTTAGTATAGAGTAGAAATGCGTTAAATGATATAATTTTATAAAGGAATTGTGCGAAGTAGAAAAGCATCAAAATATAGATGCTTTATTTTTAAATACTACATCAACAGAAAATACGAAAGAGTGAAGACTATGAAAAGAGTGATTACATACGGTACATATGATTTACTGCATTACGGCCATATTGAATTGTTGAGAAGAGCAAGAGAAATGGGAGATTATTTAATAGTTGCCCTTTCAACTGACGAGTTTAATAAATTAAAAAATAAGAAGTCTTATTATAATTATGAACAAAGAAAGATGATGCTGGAGTCAATTCGTTATGTTGATCTAGTAATTCCCGAAAGTAATTGGGATCAAAAAACGAAAGATGTTGACCGTTATGAAGTAGATACTTTTATTATGGGACATGATTGGGAAGGCGAATTTGATTTTCTCAAGGACAAATGTGAAGTGATTTACCTAAAACGTACGGAAGGCATATCTACTACTCAGATAAAAAAAGAGTTATACGGAAAAGATGCGAAGTAAAAAAGAAAAACACCAGAATTAACTAAAATTTTTATTACAGGCAACAGGAGTGTTCAAATTGAAAAATTTAAAGCAATTAGCAAGAAATCAATTTAAAAGAAAATATAAATTTCTAAGTGATCCGATTAAATCTAAATTTAGAAGTCGCGGTGTGAATATAGCTACGAAATATGCATGGTTTTATAAACATTTAAAGGTAAATAATACATCCATTTTATATGAATCTCGAGATGGTCAAAGCATGACTGATAGTCCTTATGCAGTTTTTGAATATCTATTCACTTCGGCATCACATAAGAATTTCACACATATTTGGGTGGCAGATTCTAAAGAAAAAATTCGAGAATTTAAGAAAAAATATATTAATAAAAAACAGGTTCGTTTTGTAGTGAAAGGTTCTGAACAGTATTTAAAAGCTTTAGCAGAATCAAAATATTTAATTAATAACTCTACATTTCCGAATTATTTTTCAAAAAAACCTGATCAAGTGTATGTAAATACATGGCATGGCACACCTATAAAAGCTATGGGGTTAGACATGGAAGATAACTTATTAGCATCACAAAATGTTATTAAAAACTTTTTGAGTTCAGATATATTAGTGAGCCCTAATGCTTATACAACAGAAATTTTTCAAAGAGCATATAAACTAAAAGGGTTATATGAAGGTGAAATTGCTGAAATAGGTTACCCTAGAATCGATTTGACCATTCATGCTAATAAGGATGAAATTTTGAAAGAATTAAAACGTACAGGTTTAAAAATAAATAATAACAAACTTTTGGTTTTTGCCCCAACATGGAGAGGAGAAGATAATAAAAATCCAGAGGATAGTTTAGATGATTTATATAAAATTATAGAACAATTAAACAATAACACTGACTATGCTACGCTTATCAAAGTACATCCCTTTGTTTATAAAAAGGCCGAAAATATGCATATGCTACGTAAATACCTAATTCCTGATACTTTTGACACAAATAAACTATTGGGAGTTACTGATTTATTGATAACAGATTATTCTAGTATCTTTTTTGATTATCTCATAACAGGAAATCCGATTATTTTCTATACCCCTGACTTTGATTCATATAAAAATAGTAGAGGCTTATATATTGATACAAAGTTACTACCCGGACCTACACTTTTCAATGTAGATCAGTTGATTGAAGCAGTACAAAACAGTCAAAAACTTATGAGACAGTATAAAGAAAATTATAAACACTTTCAATCTTTGTATGTATGCAATGATGATGGTAATGTAACACAAAAATTAGTACAAAGAATGTTTAATCACAACAATTTTAAAAGCAAACACAAGAAGACAAAAATACTAATGTATCCTGGCGGGATGATTAATAATGGGATAACATCTTCTGCAATTAACTTATTGGATAATATTGATTATGACCAATATGATGTAACAATTTTTTTGGGTTATACTCGTAATCTAGAAGTTTTAAATAATATTAAAACAGTGAACCCTAATGTCAGAATCATGTTTAGATATGGACCTTTATTAGCAACAACTATTGAGAAATATCAAGATACCTTTATAAAGAATAGGGGTATACAATCCAAAATTGAAAAAGAACTTTATCCAACTGAACTTTATGAAAGAGAGTTTAGAAAGATATTTGGTATTTCTGAATTTGATGTTGTTATTGATTTCAGTGGATATTCAATGTTTTGGTCTAAGATTTTATTGGGAACAAATTCTAAAAAGAAACTGATATATCTGCATAGTGATATGGCTAGTGACATGAATAGAACGATAAATGGAGTAAAGCCACATCATCAAAATCTCAAAGGTGTTATGAGCATGTATGATAGATATGACTATTTGGTAAGCGTATCTAACGAGACAGAGAAGGTAAACAAAAGCAAAATAAGTAATGCAAATACAATTGAAAAATTTACATCAGCTATGAATACTATTAATATTGATAAAATAAATGAATTTTCAAAAGACGATTCTGAAGTATTTATTCGTCATGAAGAAACTGTTTTAGCATATGTTGAAAATAATATGATTAAAAACGTTCCTTTTAATCAGAATGATTTTAAAGTGATGGCAATGGGAAGACTCTCACCAGAAAAAGGTTTTGATATATTAATAAAATCTTTTAAAACGATAGTCGAATTGAATGTACATGCTAAGCTTTATATTTTAGGTGAAGGCCCAATAAGATATTCTTTGGAAAATTTAATTCATCAATTAAACCTTCAAAACAATGTGTTTTTAATCGGCCAAAAAAGAAATCCATTTAGTATCATGAAACAATGTAATTTATTTGCATTAACCTCGCATTATGAAGGCCAATCTATGGTGTTGCTAGAAGCTTTAACACTTGGGATGAACGTTATAGCATCCAATATTCCAGCTAATCGATATGTTTTGCAAGAAGGTAAATACGGTATGCTAACAGAAAACACTCCAGAACAAGTTGCTGCTAGTATTGTAAGATTTATGGATAATAAAATTCCGGAATTCGAAAAGTTTGATAGTGAAGCTTATAATAAAATAGCAATCAGTCAGTTTTATAAATTGATTAAATAAAACTATTTTGAAAAGGCACTAGATTTGTACATTATCTACAAATTTTAGTGCCTTGTTTTTATCATGTTAAATGTAAAATTCCCTTACAAGTGTTATACTTTTGTAAAGATTCATTAAACTCTATTAAATATATTAAGTTTATACTAATGAGTAAATGTATTTATGAACGTATTTTCGGAATAAATGCATGATTGTTTGCAAAATACATAGTAGAGTATGTGTTTCATCATAAATAAAGAAAAACGAATGAAAGAGTGGACAGTATGAAGAGAGTAATTACTTATGGAACTTATGATTTATTACATTATGGACATATTGAATTATTAAGACGTGCAAGAGAAATGGGAGATTATCTTATTGTGGCATTGTCTAGTGATGAGTTTAATAAAATTAAGAATAAAAAATCTTACTATAGCTATGAACAAAGAAAGATGATGTTAGAATCAATTCGTTATGTAGATTTAGTAATCCCTGAAAATGATTGGGGCCAAAAACAAAAAGACGTTGATCGATATGAAGTAGATACATTCGTGATGGGGCACGATTGGGAAGGTGAATTTGATTTCTTGAAAGAACAGTGTGAAGTCATTTATTTAAAACGTACGGAAGGTATTTCTACGACACAAATCAAGAAAGAGTTATACGGTAAAAAATAAAGCTTTTGTTTTAATGTTGATAAAAAAGATAAATAGGAGTGTCTACATTGAATAAAGTAAGCGGATTTATACTGAATCAAGCGAAAAGAAAATATAAGTTTATTGAGCAACCTGTCAAATCGAAGTTTAAGAGCAAGTATGTCTTAAAAACAACTAAATATGCGAACTTTTATAAAAAGAACAAAGTTAACGATAGACAAATAGTTTATCAAGCACGAGATGGTAAGAGTATGACAGACAGCCCTTATGCAGTTTTTAAATATCTATTAAGAGATAAGAAATATAAAAAATTAGAACATATCTGGGTTGTAGATTCTGAGAAAAAACGTAAAGCATATACTAAACAATATAAATCATTTAAAAATGTGCGATTCATTGTAAAAGAAAGTGACGATTATTTAAGTGTACTTACAACCGCTAAGTATATTATCAATAACTCAACTTTCCCCGCTTATTTTACAAAGAAACCAGAACAAGTGTATGTAAATACTTGGCATGGCACACCTATTAAAGCTATGGGCCTAGATGTAGAAGATAACTTAGTCGGCTCTCAAAATATTATTAAAAACTTTTTAAGTGCAGATATATTAGTCAGTCCGAACCCTCATACAACAGAAGTGTTCAAAAGAGCGTTTAGTTTAGATGGTATTTATAATGGTGTTTTAGCTGAAATTGGTTATCCAAGAATTGATTTAACGTTGAATAGTGATAAAAAAGATGTACGTAAACATTTAAAACAAAATGGTCTTAAATTAAAGAAACGTAAAACACTTTTATTTGCGCCAACATGGCGTGGGACTGATGTTAATAACCCCGAAGATAGTGTGGCTGACATTCATGAAATGGTCTTAGAACTTGAAAAGAAAACAGACTATCAGGTTATTGTTAAAGTACATCCTTTTGTTTATAAAACAGCATTAAATTATAAAGAACTAAAGCCATATCTTGTTCCTGATTCATTTGATACGAATGAATTGTTAGCAGCTGTAGATTTGTTAGTAACTGATTACTCTAGTATTTTCTTTGATTATCTTGTAACAGATCAACCTATTGTTTTTTATGCGCCTGATTATGAGGATTACAATAGTGACCGCGGACTTTATATTAATACAGATCTACTTCCTGGACCGTCGGTCTATGACATAGATGAGCTTGTATCAGCTGTTAATGAAGCGGAAACAAACCAAGATGTATATCAAACTAAATATGAGCGTTTTAAAGATTTATATGTTTCTTATGAAGATGGACATGTAACTGAACGTCTTGTTAACAAAATGTTCCAACCAGTAGTTAGTAATCAAGAAAACACTAAGAGGAAAATATTGATGTATCCAGGCGGAATGAAAAATAATGGTATTACTACATCTGCAATTAATTTATTAGAAAATATTGATTACGATAAATATGATGTAACGATTTTCTTGGGAGATACAAAGAATCGTGAAATCTTAGATAATTTGAAAGAAGTTAATAAAAATGTACGTATTATCTTAAGAAAAGGACCTTTATTAGGTACTACTTTAGAGAAATACAGAGATATTTTTGTTAAAAATAGAGGTGTTAAATCTGTATTGGAAGAATCAGTTTATCCAACAGAAGTATTTGAACGCGAATTTAGAAAGATTTTTGGAATTTCAAAATTTGACGTTGTAGTAGACTTCAGTGGTTATTCTATGTTCTGGTCAAAAATTCTATTAGGAACAGAATCTAAACGTAAACTAATGTACCTTCATAGTGACATTAAGAGTGATATGAATCGTAACGTAAATGGTATACGTCCGCATTACCAAAACTTAAAAGGTGTCATCAGTTTATATAATCGTTTTGACTATTTAGTCAGCGTTTCAGAAGAAACATGTAGAATTAATAAAGAAAACTTAGCAACGTCTAAAACAAAAGATAAATTTACATCAGCTATGAATACAATTAATTTAACACGTATTAATAAATTAAAGGACGAAGATACAGATTTCTTTATGCATCGCGGACAAAAAGTATTAGCATACTTAAATAATGGAGAAATCGTGAGTGTTCCGTTTAATGATCAAGATTTCAAAGTTATGGCGATGGGCAGGCTTTCTCCAGAAAAAGGCTTTGATATTTTAATTGAAGGCTTCAAAGATGCAGTTAAAGAAAATCCAACTGCGAAATTGTACATTTTAGGTGAGGGGCCGTTACGCTCTAACTTAGAACAATTGATTCGCAAACTGCAATTAGAGGACAATGTTTTCTTGGTGGGTCAAAAACGAAACCCATTTAACATTATGAAGCAATGTGATGTCTTTGCGTTAACTTCTCATTATGAAGGGCAGTCTATGGTGTTGCTTGAAGCGTTAACAGTTGGTGTTAATGTACTTGCCTCAAACATCCCGGCTAACAGATATGTTTTACGTTATGGTGACTTCGGAATTCTTACAGAAAATGAACCAGAAAAAGTCGGTGAAAACATTAAGAGTTTCATGAATGGTCAGATTCCTGTCTTTGAAACATTTAAAGGACAAAACCATAATGAAACTGCACTAAATGAGTTTTATTCATTATTAGATTAATAAAACGATTAAAGATAGGCTTGCGCGCCATGCGTAAGTCTATTTATTTTTGAAAATAACTTTTGATAGAACTAAATAGTGTTCTTAACTCTATTGCGTAAATAATGTAAGTTACATATAATTAATGATGATGAACGTATTTGTGAAAACATATCTCTTTTAAATATCGCTTGCTGATATTTAAAAGAATTTTTTATGTATTCATTGAAAGCGTTTTAACACTAGGGATAAATATTAAAGGAGTACGCAAAATGAAAAAGAAAGTAGAACTGACATATGCGCGTGCTATTTTTTGTATCATTATTGTTATTGTTCATGCAATGACAGGTTTTGTGAATGATCCGCATATCACAGAGTTCCAAAAACGAAGCGCAAGTTACATTCAAGTCTTATTATTTAGTGCGACACCGTGCTTTATTATGTTATCTGAAATGTTGTTAGGTATGAGGTATTCTAAACATATACCTAATAACTTTTTAACTAAACGCGTGAAGTTTATTTTAATACCATACATTTGCTTTGCATTATTTGTGATTGTCGAGATATATTTTGATCCAAGTAAAAATTTCTCAATGAGTCACTTATTGATTAATATTTTGTTAGAAGGTAAATTCTTTGGATGGTTTGTACTGGTTATTTTCCAATTCTTTGTATTACATATGTTGTTTTATAAAGTGCTAGATCGCATGAAACCACTTATACCTATCGTTGTGTCATTAGTTATTAGTTTTGGACATGCTTTTTTAATGTACTATAGTACAACTTATTTAGAGTTTTGGAATACGTATTATCCATTATTTAACCGTACAATTATTTTGAATTGGTTGTTTTACTTTGTTATCGGTTTCTATATTGGTAAGAACTTTGATGCAGTGATGCAGTATGTGCAACAAAAAGTACTATATGTACTTGGGGCACTTTTACTAAGTGGACTAGTTATAGCATTCGATTTCTTTGTGTTGAACGTTACATGGAGAGAATCAAATCGTTTTGACCTATTCATCTTCACAGTAGCATTCTTTGTTTTAGCTATTTATGTCGCAAAACAATTAAGCCGATACCACTTAACAGCTTTATATATGATTAGTGAAATCTCGTTCTTTATCTATTTATCACATCAAATTATTATCCAACATATTTCTAGAGGACTAGCTTCATTTGTGAAGTATCCTTTCGCATTCTTTACATTAACTACTATATTCACACTAGGTTTTTGTGTAGGCTTAGCTATCATACTATCTTTCTTCCCATACGTAAGAATAGTCGTTGGCAGAAACACACTTTATCCGATGGTGTTGAACAATTATAGTATTAAACCAGAAGAACCTAAGTCTGTTGTGGAAACTAAATAATATCATTTTAAGCATTTGCACTAAGTTGCAAATGCTTTTTTTGAGAAATAAAAGTAAAAAAATGATTTAAAAGAGGGAGAAGCAGGTAATAGAAATAAGTATGATTGATTGGGGTTATTCAGATATTTTAAGTTTGGTTTAACTACCTCAAATAAATAACAGTTTTCTTTAATACATTCAAAACACCTTTTCAAAGTTTGTTCATAAATTGTGTATATATTAAAAGAAAATGTTATTGCCCATTATGCGAGCGTGCGTTAAACTGTAACAGGAAGCTATGATTAACATTATCAAAAGGGATAAAAGTAACAGAGACAAATAAAAAGTTATTTTTTTCAGTATGTAAGCGCATTCAATAAGGAAGGGTTAAAGAAGCGGCTGAACAGTACGACAAATACAAAGATTTTTAAAATCCATGTATGTGTTGTGCGGTATGGTCTTTTATTTTTGTAATAATATTGAATGATACTGTTTTAATAATGTATAGCGTCTCTCTACTTGCTTATCACGTATGAGTAAATGGAGGATAGATAGAAATGAGTAATCAAAATGAGCTTAAACGTAATTTAGGTTTCTTCTCAGCCATTTCCATAGTTATGGGAACGGTAATCGGCGCTGGCGTATTCTTTAAAGTTTCCAGTGTCGCAGAAGTAACGGGCTCTACAAGTATGGCAATGTTGGTATGGCTGTTAGGTGGTTTAGTAACAATCTGTGCAGGATTGACTGCAGCCGAACTTGCCGCCGCAATTCCAGAGACAGGCGGACTTGTTAAATATATTGAATATACTTACGGTAACTTCTGGGGTTACTTATCAGGATGGGCGCAAGCATTTATTTATTTCCCAGCAAACGTTGCTGCTTTAGCAATTGTCTTTGCGACGCAATTTACTAACTTATTCCATATTAAAGCACATTGGATTTTGTTGATTGCATTAATAACTGCCCTAACTGTATACTTTATCAACTGCTTAGGATCTAAAGCAGGAGGTATGCTTCAGTCTATTACATTAGTAATTAAACTGATTCCAATTATCTTAATTGTAGCCGTCGGCTTCTTTGCACCTAGTAATGTAGAATTCTCACTATTCCCAATTCAATCAGGTGAGCAGCAAGGCTTCTTTACAGCCTTAGGTGCAGGTTTACTTGCGACTATGTTCGCTTATGATGGTTGGATGCACGTTGGTACAATTGCTGGTGAGTTGAAGAATCCAAAACGTGACTTACCAGGTGCAATCACTATCGGTTTAGGTGCTGTAATGGTTGTTTACCTTTTAATCAACGCAGTATTCTTAATGACATTACCAATTTCAGAAATCAGTGGTAACTTGAACGCAGCAAGTGAAGCTTCTGTTAAAATCTTCGGTAATGGCGGAGGTAAAATTGTCACAATTGGTATCATGGTATCTGTATATGGTGCTTTAAATGGTTATATGATGACAGGTATGCGTGTACCATATGCGATGGCTGAACGTGGCGGTTTACCATTCAAGAACTTCTTCTTGAAATTGACACCAGGACAAGCACCATGGGCAAGTGGTTTGGTTCAAATCGTTATTGCTTTCGTTATGATGTCTTTAGGTGCATTCGATACAATTACAAATATGTTGATCTTTGTTATCTGGACATTCTACACAATGGCTTTCGTAGCAGTAATGATTCTTAGACGTAGAGAACCAGAAATGGAACGTCCTTATAAAGTACCGCTTTATCCAATCGTACCATTAATTGCGATTGTGTCAGGTGTGTTCGTATTAATTAATACATTGTTCACTCAAACATTACTCGCATCAATTGGTATTATCATTACTTTATTAGGTATTCCAATCTATTATTATACAAAGAGAAAAGAAGCTAAATAATCTCAATCATTACGATTAGCCGGCAAAATTGCCGGCTAATTTTTCAATATAAGTTATCTCAATATTCAAAAATAACAGAATTAAGCGTTATAATATAAACAGATACAACTTTAGATACGGTAATAACTTACCGCAATACAAACATAAGGAGTACGATGAATATGAAAATTGCAGTTGCTGGTGCCGGCGCTATGGGCGGCCGTGTAGGCACACAAATTCAAAAAGCAGGTTACGACGTTACATTTATTGATAGTTGGTTACCTCACGTTGAGGCTGTACAAAAACATGGTTTTGAAATTCAAACAGAAACTGAGACTTATCAAGTAGATGCGACAATGATTAAACCTGAAGAAGTGAATGATCAATATGATTTAGTCATCATTCTTACAAAAGCAATGCAATCTGTAGAAATGTTGCAAAAGCTGAAAGATAAAGGGGCTATTACAAAAGACACAGCAGTATTGACAATGATGAACGGTTTGGGTCATGACGAACGTTTTAAACAAGTCGTACCTGAGGAACAAATATATCTTGCTGTTACAATGTGGACAGCTGGTTTAAGAGGACCGGGTAAACTATTACTTGAAGGTGTAGGTACTGTAGACTTCCAACGTGTTGATGGTAAAGAAAGTGAAAGAACAAGAGAAATTAATCAAGTCTTTGAAGACGCAGGTTTGAATCCAACAATCAGTAATCAAATTATGCAAACAGTTTGGTTAAAAGCAGCACTTAATAGTGTAGTTAATCCACTTTGTACAATTTTAGATAAACGTATCGTTGATTTTGCAGCATACGAAAATTCACGCGAAATGATTACACCAATCATACGTGAAATCGTAGAAGTAGCAGCTGCTAAAGGCGTTGAAGTAGATTTTGACACAATCGTGCATAAAATCGAAGGATCTTATCCTGTTGAAACACAAGGTTTACATCATCCTTCAATGCACCAAGACTTATATAGCGGTCGTTTAACAGAGGTTGATTACCTAAACGGTCAAGTTGAAGAATATGGTCAAGAATTTGGTATTCCAACACCAAACAATACAATGTTGAAACATTTAGTACACCAATTAGAAATGACACATGTAAAAGCATAATTAAGACTTTAAAAAGCTCTGCATGATGCAGGGCTTTTTTCATTTGAATGGATTCATAAGCACATTGTATGACTAACTTATTTAATTATGTGATAATTAATATACAACTGAAAACGCTTCACAATAGGTTTTAACAAGGTTTCTAAGCTTTTCATAAACCTTGAGCAATAAATAAATTAGCTTTAAAGGAGGCTTTTAATCATGAGTGTAAATGTAAGAGACTATATCCAAGACAGTTATGATTTATTTATTAATGGTGAGTTTGTATCGAGCGAATCAGGAGAAACAATTGACGTTTCAAACCCAGCAACAGGTGAGGTTATCACTAAAGTAGCTAAAGCAAGCGAAAAAGATGTTGATAAAGCTGTTCAAGCAGCACAAGCAGCATTCGACAGCTGGAGTAAAACACCTAAAGCAGAGCGCGTGAAATTATTACGCGAAATTGGTGACAAATTATTAGAACAAAAAGATCGTTTCGCAGTTATCGAAACATTAAATAATGGTAAACCGATTCGTGAAACATCCACAATCGATATTCCATTATCAGCACGTCATTATGAATACTTCGCAAGTGTAATTGACACAGATGAAGGTACAGTTAATGACATGAGTGAAGATGTTATGAGTATTGTACGTCATGAACCAATTGGTGTTGTAGGTGCCGTAGTAGCATGGAACTTCCCAATGTTATTATCAGCTTGGAAATTAGCACCAGCACTTGCGGCTGGTAACACAGTAGTCATCCAACCATCATCATCTACACCAGTCAGCTTAATTGAATTAGCTAAAATCTTCCAAGAAGTATTACCTAATGGTGTAGTAAACATCTTAACAGGTAAAGGTTCTGAATCAGGTAATGCAATCTTCAATCACGAAGGTGTAGATAAATTATCATTCACTGGTTCAACAGAAGTAGGTTATCAAGTTGCTGATGCTGCAGTGAAACGCTTAGTTCCTGCAACACTAGAACTTGGGGGTAAATCAGCTAACATCATCTTAGATGATGCAAACTTAGATGTTGCGGTTGAAGGAATCCAACTTGGTATCTTATTCAACCAAGGTGAAGTCTGCAGTGCTGGTTCACGCTTACTTGTACAAGAAGATATCTATGATAAATTAATGGATCGCTTAAAAGATGCATTCAGCCGTATTAAAGTAGGTGACCCTCTAGATGAAAATATTCAAATGGGTTCACAAACAGGTGAAGCACAATTAGAAAAAATCCAAAATTATGTAGATTATGCTAAAGAATCAGGTGCAGAAATCTTAGTTGGCGGTAACCGCTTAACAGATGGAGAATTATCTAAAGGTTATTTCTTCGAACCAACAATCATTGCAGTAGAAAATAATAAAAACAAACTTGCACAAGAAGAAATCTTCGGTCCTGTCTTAACAGTTATTAAAGTTAAAGATGAAGACGAAGCAATTCAAATCGCAAATGATTCTGAATATGGTTTAGCAGGTGGCGTTTTCTCTGAAAACATCAACCGTGCATTGAAAGTTGCACGTGAAGTTAGAACAGGCCGTATCTGGGTTAACACTTATAACCAAGTACCAGAAGGCGCTCCATTTGGCGGCTACAAAAAATCTGGTATTGGCCGTGAAACTTACAAAGCAGCTATCCAAAACTATCAACAAGTAAAAAACATCTATATTGATACAAGCAACCAAACTAAAGGTCTATATTAATTTAAAGCATTTAGCTTTAATAGATTATAAAGCACTTTAAAAATCAACCGCTCATTTCAAGCAGTGTCTTGGAATGGGTGGTTTTTCTATTTTGGTTACAATATTGGATTGTCTTGAATGAAAAACAGTGAAGCAACTTAGTACAATTGAATTTCATAAATTATATGGTTGTATTAGACCATATTTAAAATACAATGTATAATTATAAATGACTATGACTCAAGTTATAAGACATCATCAATGTGTAAGAATTATTTAGATTTTGTAAAGATGGCCGGTTTTATTGGAGTATGTAAAGTGAAGTATGTATAATCAAGGACAAACTTTACTTGAACATTATACAAGGTAAGTGACTGGCCATAAAAATGGGTATATATAAAGACTAACCTTTTGTTTTATTAAATCAGTAATTTTAAACATAGAACGGAGCTATAAAATGGTTAAAGTAAGAATGTTAATCCCATGTTTCAATGAAGAAGATGTTATCAATTACACATATAAAGAATTAACAAAAGTATTGGAAACTGACTCAAAGTTGCAAGGCTATGATTATGATTTGCTATTTATAGATGATGGCAGTAGTGATCAAACCATTCATCTAGTTAAGCAATATGCTTTAAAAGACTCACACGTAAAATACATTGAATTCAGTAGAAACTTTGGTAAAGAAGCTGCAATGTATGCTGGACTGGATCAAAGTAGAGATGTAGATGCAGTGATTATTTTAGATGGTGATCTACAACATCCACCTGAATTAATTCCACAAATGATTGAGAAGTATTTAGAAAATGGTACAGACCAAGTTATTGCTAAACGTAATCGTGAAGGTGAAAAAGCTACACGTAAATTTATGACGCATTGTTATTATAAGTTGGTCAATCGCTTTGTCGATGTACCAATTGAAGATGGTGTAGGTGATTTCCGTTTATTAAGTCAACGTGTCGTACGTACACTTGCTGATTTAGGAGAGACACAAAGATTCTCTAAAGGATTATTTTCTTGGGTAGGTTATAAGACAGAAACGATTGAATACGAAAACCAAGAACGCATAGCTGGGGACTCTAAGTGGTCGTTCTTTAAATTATTAGATTACGGTGTAGACGGTGTAATTTCGTTTAACAACAAGCCGTTACGTACAATTATGTACTTTGGTATGGGGATTTTTGGTATTAGTTTATTATACTTGTTAATCAATTTCTTAATGATTATCTTTAACGGTATTGACGCACCAGGTTATTTCACTACAATTTTTGCGATTTTATTCTTAGGTAGTATTCAGTTGATTTCATTAGGAGTTATTGGTGAATATATTGGACGTATTTATTATGAAGTGAAGAATCGTCCGAAATATCTTCAACAAGATTCAAATTTAAAAGAACAGTCAGCAGAAAAGAAGAAAACAGAGGAATTCGAATCAACATCTAATCAACGAGAGAAATATCCTAATATAGAACCCTTGCATCATGCGATACCAAAACCTCAAGAACCTGTATCATACAAAACGAATTTACAAGAACGAGAAGAAAGTGAATTAAAAGAAAAAGAAAAACAAGCACAACGTATCAAACAAATGAATGTATAAAATAAAGCGGCATGTTTAAGAAAGCAAAATCTTTCGTTAAACGTGCCGCTTTTATAATATTAGTCAGTTTCATCATGTGCTTTATCAGATTTGAAACCTTGAAGTACGATGAAGAATTCACCGACTACAATAAAAATAACTGCATGAGCTAATAAGATAATACCTTGCAAATTATACCCGATAATTATAATGAAGAATAAAACAGGAATGATAAACTTAGCTTTGCCACTTGCTTTTGACGCAATTACTTTTTGAAGAAGAATCGCAATAATCAGCGTAACAATCGGTACAATCCAATGCATTAAAAATGGAGACATATTTTATGACACCTCTTTCTTTTTGTCTGCTTCAGAATGTTTCTGTTTATTTTCCTCATGTCGTTTAAGTTGTTGTTCAAGGCCGAAGAGTTGAACTGCGCCTAATATAAAGAAAATAATAAAAGTTGGTAAGTTAATGATATGTGTTAAGAACAACACCAACAAAATGACTGAATATACAATCGGTACTACAAACTTATATTTTTTATTGGTATGACGCAGTATGTAGTGTTGCGTAAATAATGCGGCAATATAAAGAATGACGATACTGATAGTACTTAGAAAAGTAGCCAACGTTGCACCTTCTTTATAATATATTATTGATTATGGTTATAGTTTATCATATTGGTTGAGCTTGTTAAGACAATAAAAAACATACCTAAAATCAATTAGGTATGTGTGTAAGTCAGTCTTTGAAACCTTTAAAGTTTTTGACAGTACCGTGTGTGTATCTATAAACGTGAAACGCAGTCACAAGTACATAAAGAATGTAGACTGGAACGACGATATAGTTTGCGATGAATAAACCTGTCATCACGAGTACAGAAATTACAGGCACGATTAAATTCCAGTCGCTTTTAATACGTTTCATTAAAGAACCTTGAATTAAAATAACCGTCACGAAGAAAATTAATGATAATACCCACATTAAAACTGGAGACATATTAGACGAACCTCCTCATTTATCTATGTTTTTGAGCTTACTTTCATTCTAAAGGCAGTTGGTATGTTAAGCAAATACATGAGAAGCGGGACAGTGCCGTTTTGACACTGCCCCGCACTCTACATGATTATTAATTTAATGAGTTGTTAGAATAATTGATTGTCTTTAGGGAAGACATCATCGCCTAATGCACGTTGTGCCAAGACGTTTAGATAGTTCCATGGACGATCAAAGTTAGGTTGGAAGAAGAAGTCAACTAACGCTAAATCTTCCAATTTCCAACCCGCATTGATTGCGACTGAAATTGTATTGATAGATTCTACTAAGTCTTCTTTACTCATAATTTGACCACCTAAGATACGGTGAGAATCTTCATCATAGATAATTTTCAGATGCACAGTTGTATCATCTTGTCTGAATTTAGGACGTACAGGCACTTCGATATACGTTGCACCTAAATTACCGTCATAATTATCTTTTTCTGATTCGTGTACACCTGTTTGACCAAATTTATAATCGAATAATGATAAGCCAGATGTACCAGAAACTCTAGGCATTTTCATATCATGACCAGCCATGTTGCGTGCTGCGACATAACCTTGACGACGAGAGTTTGTCGCAAGGGCAATATAGCGTTCTTCTTCAATAGGTGCATAAGGAATCATTGTTGCGTCACCACTTGCGTAGATATCTTTTTCAGATGTTTCAAGGTGGTCGTTAATTTCAATAATACCTTTAGTACCTAATTTCACTTTACCATCTAACCATTCTGTCGCAGGTTTAACACCTACAGTAAAGATAACTGTATCGGCTTCAAATTCTCCGTTGTCTGTCACAACGCCAGTTACGTTATTATTATCATCTGCTTTTAATGCTTTCACATTTTCGTTACCTCTGAATTTTAAACCGTGTTCTTTCGCATTCTCTTCGAGAATATCAGTAAATTCTTTGTCTAGGTACGTCTTAATTAAACGATCTCCGTCATCCATCACTGTTGTATCAATACCAGCTTTAACGAAAGCTTCTGCAGCTTCAATACCGATATAACCGCCGCCGACAACGATTGCTTTTTTCGCAGATTTCATGCGTTCTTTGATTTTGCCTGCCCAGTCAGCACCACGCATGAATAACACATTATTATAGTCATTGATGCCATCAATTGGCGGTGCATTTGGTACGCCGCCTGGACTTAGGAATAATTTATCATAATCAACTTTAGATTCATTATTGTCTTTATCTTGAACTGTTACAGTTTTATTTTCAGTATCTAAGTCAGTTACTGTAGTATTCACATGAACTTTAACACCACGATCTTCTAGTGATTCCTCGCTTGCATAGTGTAGTGAATCTAAACTAGGCGCAACATCTTCTAGATAACTTTGAATACCACAGGATAAGAATGAAGGTTTATCTGCACTTTCAAACACTTCAATTTCTGCTTCTGGATCTGAAATTAATAGCGTTTCGATTGCCGCATAACCTGCGTGAGAAGTTCCGACAATTACATATTTCATAAAGAAATAGCCTCCTCTAATATAAGTTGTATTTATATATAAATAGTCTCATTATTATATTTACCCTTAAGGTTAATTGCTAGACTTACATATCAGGCTATTGTTCAAAGTTGATAAAATTGTCATATTTAAAATGTGTAATTAAGGTGTTTTAAAAAGGTGATACGTTGTTCGTAGACCAGAATGGCTTATAATGAAAGTAATATGAATATGCAATAGAGATAGGAAATGGGGGAGAAGTTATGCAAGCTGTCGCACAGTTAACACATGCATCTAAAGCGTTTAATAAGCAAACGGTGCTGGAAGATATTTCGTTGACGCTTCAACAAGGTCAAATTATGGGATTAATCGGACCGAGTGGTTCAGGCAAAACAACAGCTATTAAATGTTGGCTAGGTATGGAACAGTTAGATGGAGGAGAAGCATCTATTTATAATCATTCAATGCCAAATCGTAAAGTATTGAGCCATGTCGGTTATATGGGACAAACACTCGCTTTATATGAGAATTTAAGTGCGAAAGAGAACTTAGTATTCTTTGGTAATTTAAAAGGATTATCCGGCAAGCAATTAAACGAGGATATTAAACGCTATATGAAACTGGTCGATTTAGAAGATAAACAATCGCAAATTGTACATACATTTTCAGGCGGTATGAAACGGCGTTTATCCCTAGCAATTACTTTATTAGGGAGACCAGACTTGCTTATTTTAGATGAACCGACTGTGGGTATTGATCCGAGTCTACGTCAAAAAATCTGGCATGAACTGCGTCAACTAGCTGAACAAGGACAAACTATTTTGATGACAACACATGTCATGGATGAAGCAGAACGTTGTGATCAAGTTGGCTTATTAGTAGACGGTCATATCTTTGCGTTAGGCTCACCAAATGAATTAAAACAACAGTTTAATGCTTCAAGTATTGAAGAGGTATTCTTAAAAGCAGAGGAGGCGAAGGGTCATGAGATTTAAAGCAGTCTTAAAACGTGTCATGATTGATTTAGTTCGTGATAAACGTACGCTCGCTTTAATGTTTATCGTCCCTTTAATCATTTTGACAATTATGTTCTTTTTGTTTAATAGCGATAATGAAGAACACTTAAATATCGGCTTCTCTGAAGATGTCCCTAAATCTTTTGTTAAAGCACTGCCAAAAGATAAAGTGCAGACAGAAACTTATTCTAATTCTGAATCTGTCAAAACCTTAATCGAACAGCATGATTTAGATGCCTATGTTCAAAAAGATGATAAACAATTAGTGGTCACTTATACGAATGAGAACCCAAGTAAAACGACAGCGGTAAAACAAATGCTAGCTGGTACCCTTCAAAAAGATAAAATGCAAGCACTTGCGGGTGAAATGAAAACTATGAAAACAAAACTGGCTGAGATGCCTCAAGCAGGTAAAGCAGCTATGAAAACAAATCAAACATCAGAATTAACCTCACTTGATGCGCATTATTTATATGGAGATGCTAACAGCAGTTATTTTGATAAAATGTTTCCGATTTTAATGGGCTTCTTTGTCTTTTTATTTGTATTCTTAATTTCAGGTATTGCGTTACTAAGAGAAAGAACGACAGGTACTTTAGAACGTATACTTGCGACTTCAATCAAGCGTAGTGAAATTGTGTTCGGTTACTTAGTCGGATACGGTATCTTTGCGGTGATACAAACGTTGATTATTGTACTGTTTTCAATTTACTTATTGAAAGTTGATGTCGCAGGCAATATCTTGTGGGTACTATTAATCAATATACTGATTGCCTTTGCGGCACTTACTATGGGATTATTCGTATCCACGTTTGCGAATTCAGAGTTTCAAATGCTGCAGTTTATTCCGATTGTAGTCGTACCGCAAGTATTATTCTCTGGTATTATTCCGTTGGATAATGTGAATCGCTTTATCGCAAGTATCGGCTATTTGTTCCCATTACGGTATGCAGGGGATGCGTTGACTAAAGTTATGATTAAAGCACAAAGTATTAATACATTCTGGTTTGATATCGGTATTTTAGTTCTCTTTATTGTAATATTTACGATACTGAATATTGTAGGCTTAAAACGTTATAGAAAAGTGTGAGTGATTCATACATTGAGATCTGTTCAAAAAGGACAGGTCTCTTTTTTAGTTTTTATATACTTATCTCAATATTCATAAACATGATACTATTTACTGCGCTCGAAAATACATGAACCACCAAACACTACCAATATTTAGTAAATCACTTGTTAAAGTGTAAGAATAAACCTTAAACGTTTAAGATATTTATTGACAACGCTTTCATTGTGGATTACGATTTATGATAACGGTTACACAGTTGTATATACAACTGTTACATAAATAGAGAAAGTGAATGAATATTAGGAGAAGGTGGAAACTGTGGAAAGGATTAAGGAACAGATTGAAGCTGGAGATATCAGTGTAGGTATAGAACTTGGGTCTACACGAATCAAAACAGTCGCAGTTAATGCACAATGTGAAACAATCGCAACAGGGTCATTTGAATGGGAGAACACATTTAAAGATGGATTTTGGACGTATTCACTTAATGATGTCTGGAACGGTCTTCAAATCAGTTATCAATCGATGACGGATGAAGTAAAAGACAAGTATGGTGTAGCTATTAAACAGTTAAAGTCTTTAGGTATCAGTGGTATGATGCATGGCTATTTAGCGTTTGATGATAAAGACGATTTATTAGTACCATTTCGTACTTGGCGTAATAATAACGCACATGATGCAGCACGTAAGCTGACAGAACATTTTGGGGTGAATATTCCTGAAAGGTGGAGTATTGCGCAGTTATATGATGCGGCGATTCATGATGCACCACATACGCAACACGTTCGATATATGACGACATTATCTGGTTATGTACATTGGTATTTAACAGGTGAACGCGTTTTAGGCGTTGGAGATGCTTCAGGTATGTTTCCAATAGACCCGAAGACGCATCGCTTCAGGGAAGATTTATTAAATCAATTTAATGACCTTTATCACAAAGAAGGTTATACGCAAGATGTGTATGATGTTTTACCGAAAGTGTTGGTAGCTGGAGAAGATGCAGGTTACTTAACAGAAACAGGTGCGAAGTTGATTGATCCAAATCAAGAGTTACAAGCTGGATGCCCGATGTGTGCACCTGAAGGTGATGCGGCAACAGGTATGGTCGCAACGAAAAGTGTCGCGCCAAGAACAGGAAATATTTCTGCAGGGACAAGTATCTTCTCTATGATTGTCTTAGATCATCCATTAGAGAAATTGTATCCAGAAGTTGATTTAGTGACGACACCTGCAGGTGATGAAGTCGCAATGATTCATGCGAATAACTGCACGTCTGATATCAATGCTTGGATGGATTTATTCGCAGAAGTGCTGGATACGATGGGAGCTGCATATACGAAGGAAGACTTATTTACACGGATGTTCGAAAAGGCGCTTGAAGGGGATAAAGAACTTGGTCATTTATTATCTTATGGCTATGTTTCGGGTGAATTTATTACAGATGTGCCAAAAGGTTATCCAATGTTCATTCGCAGTGTAGAAAGCCAGTTTAATTTGGCGAATGTGATGAAAACACATATTTTCAGTGCTTTTAGTACGTTGAAAATCGGTATCGATTTATTGAAACGTAATGAAGCGTTGGAAATCGACAGTATGATTGGTCACGGCGGTATTTTTAAAACAGAAGGCGTAGCACAAAGCTTCTTAGCTGCAGCACTTGAAAGTCCGGTCAGTGTGATGCAGACAGCCAGTGAAGGCGGCGCATGGGGTATTGCGGTGCTTGCCCGTTATCATGTGGACCACCAAGGTCAAAAACTGTCAGATTACTTAGATCATCATGCATTTGGTGATGTCGAAGCATTAGTGCTTGAACCAAAAGCAGAGGATGTAGAGAGTTTCAAACAGTATATTGAGCGGTTTGAAGCGGGATTACCTTTAGAACGTCAAGCAGATACACACTTTAATTCATAAAGATAAACAAAGGAGAATATTGTGCAGACATTAGAGAGAAATAAGTCAAAATCAAAGAAACCCGGTAAGGATAACGGCCATTGACCATTTCCCTACCGGGTTTCAGTATAGGTGTTAATTTTTAGAAAGAATAAGGATTAAATTATTCGTTTTCTTTACGACGACGTGCATTTAATAAGAATAATGTACCAGCACTTGCGAATAATGAACCAGATAATAATCCGAATAATACTTGATCTTGTTCACCAGTTGCAGGTAATTGTTTTTTAGCGTCTTTAGCTTTTTGTTGAGCAGCTGCTTTGTTAGTAGTAGCTGTAGTTTGACCAGCTTTTTGACCAGTTACAACTTTATTATTTTGACCAGCTTTGTTGTCTTTTGCTTGAACTGGAGTAGTTGCAGCTTTTTGAGCAGGTTTAACATCTTTTTTAGCTGGAGCTTGTTTAGCATTTTCAGCTTGAGCTTCTTTAACGATTGCTTCTACTTCATCAGTAGCAGCTTTAGCAATTTTGTTTTTGTATTCATCTTTAGCTTTTTTAGAAAGGTTTCCTAAATTATCAACTAAAGTTTGAGCTTTTTTAATTTGTTCAGTGTGAGCATTTTTAGCTGCTGTAATTTCTTTTTTAGCAGTAACAGCATGAGCATCTTCAGCTTGAGCTTCTTTAACGATTGCTTCTACTTCATCAGTAGCAGCTTTAGCAATTCTGCTGTTGTATTCATCTTTAGCTTCTTTAGAAACATTTTCTAATTTATTAACTAGAGCTTGAGCTTGTTTAATTTGATCAGCGTGAGCTTTTTGAGCTAATTCAATTTCTTTTTTAGCGCCTTCATTATTAGCTGGAGCTTGGTTAGCATTTAATTCTTTAGCTTGAGCAACAACAGTATCAATAGCTTTGGCATCTGTACGTGCAACTTCGTTAAGTTTGCGGTGTGCAGCAGCTTTTTGTTCAGGTTTTAAGTTTTTCAAAGCTTCAACAGTATTGTGAGCTGCTTTAACTTTTTTAGCTACATCTGCTGGAAGATTAGTGTTGGCACCCGCTTCACGAACGTGTTTAGCTTGAGCATTTTCAGCATCTTTTTGTTTAGCAGCAGCAACGATGTCATTAATTTTTTGACCGTTGTTGTTTCCGCTATCTACTAAGATTTGATAGTTGAAATCTTCTTTTTGAGCATCAGTTAAGTTGTGTAAACCGTTAACTGTGTTATAAGCAACTGAAGTTAAAGTATTTAATTCTCTAACAGCTTTGTCTTTTTGTTCAACAGTGCTAGCACCAGCTTCACGAGCATGTTTAGCGTTACCATTTTGTTCGTCTAAAGATTTTGCATTAGCAACGATGTTGTTTAAGTTATGACCGTTGTTGTTACCACTGTCATGTAAGATTTGTTTGTTGAATGCATCTTTTTGTTGATCAGTTAAGTTGTGTAAGCCGTTAACTGTGTTATAAGCAACTTGAGTTAAAGTATTTAATTCTCTTGCAGCTTTTTGTTCAGCTTTAGCTTTTTGTTCTTTATCATAAGCGAATTGAGCATCTAATTGTTTAGCGTCAGCAACGATAACATTGATTCGTTCGCCGTTGTTAGTACCGCTGTCTACTTCAACTTGATGTAAGAAGCTTAATTGTTGTTTGTCAGTGATGTTTTTCAAAGAATTGATTACTTGATAAGCATCAGCAGTTTTTTGGTTTAAAGCTTTAACAGCTTTATCTTTCGCAGCAGCGTCAGCTTTAGCTTTTTGTTCTTTATCATAAGCGAATTGAGCGTCTAATTGTTTAGCGTCAGCAACGATAGCATCGATACGTTCACCGTTGTTAGTGCCGCTGTCTACTTCAACTTGATGTAAGAAGCTTAATTGTTGTTTGTCAGTGATGTTTTTCAAAGAATTGATTACTTGATAAGCATCAGCAGTTTTTTGGTTTAAAGCTTTAACAGCTTTATCTTTCGCAGCAGCGTCAGCTTTAGCTTGTTCTTTACCTGCATTTTTAGCAGTTGCAATTTTAGCATCTTCAGCTTTAGCATTTTGAACTAATCCTGCAATTTCATCAGTAGCTGCTTTAGTGATTTTTGCGCTGTATCTAGCTTTTGTAAAGTTAGAAAGATTTTCTAATTTATAAATTTCAGCTTTAGCATTAGCGATTTTTTGAGCGTGATCTTTTTTAGCTGTTTCAATAGCAACTTTTTTAGCAAGTTCTACTTGTTGGTTAACAGCTTTAGCGTCTTGTTCAGCAGCAACTTTTTTAGCAGTTGCAACTTGAGCATCTTCAGCTTTAGCGCTGTTTACAATGCCTTCAACGTCAGTAAGTTTGTTATTGCCAGCTGCAGCAGTGATTTTTGCGATATAAGCATCTTTTGTTTTGTCAGAAATATTTGGTAAATTATTTACCACGTTATAAGCGTTTTGTGTAATAGTTGTAGCATCTGGAGCATTGTCTTGAGCATTGACAGCTTGAGCTCCGCTTAAAAATACTACTGTTCCTAAAGATACAGATGCGATACCGACTGATAATTTACGTAAAGAAAATAGTTGTTTTTTCTTCATGGTGTATTTCTCCTCCTAATGTACTATGCATAGTATTGATGGTAATGTGATGGATAATATATAGATATGAATCTATTTTACACAATGGATATAGACAGCATGGTTCACTCAATTAAAATTGTTTGAAAATTTTGTAATTAGGTAGTGTAAAGTTTTATATTTATAATGACATATTGTGTCTAACGGAGAGAAAATATAAGATTTTAACGAAATTTAATCACATAATAGAACGCACTTACTATTGAAAAATACCTTCAAGCAAAGCATTTTATTAATGAAAATAAAACAACCCGATAGATATTTCTACCAGGTTGTTTGAGATAGGGGAGTTTTTATAATGTTAGATAGAAGAAAAATATTACTTACTTTCTTTACGACGTGCGTTTAATAAGAATAAAGTACCTGCGCTTGCAAATAAAGAGCCAGATAATAAACCAAATAGTACTTCGTCTGATTCACCAGTTGCTGGTAATTCTTTTGCATCAGCTTTAGGTTTCGCATTTTCTTTCGCAACTATAGCGTCTTCTGCTTTAGCTTCTGTTAAGATTGCTTCGAATTGTGCACCTTTATCTTCTTTAGCTGATTTATCGATTTGTGCGATATAAGCGTCTTTTTGTTTTTGAGTTAGATTTTCTAATTTGTTCACTGCATCATGAGCTACTTTAGTTCTCTCTTTTACTGAAGTTTTTTCATCCGCAGCTTTTTTAATATCTTTCTCTACAGCTTTTTCATCTGTTTTGTTTTCAGGTGTTTTTTCTTCTTTTACTTTACCTTCAGTTTTAGCATCTTCTTTAGGTTGTTCTTTTTGATCAGCTTTCTCTTCAGACTTGTTGTCTTCAGGTTTTGCTTCTTCTTCAGTAGCTTTATCTTCTGATTTTGAATCTTCTTGTTTTTCTTTATCGTCAGCTTTGTCTTCTTCAACTGGTGCTTGTTTAGCATCTAAAGCTTTTGCTTCAGCTAAAATAGCTTCAAATTTTTCTGTGCTGTTTTGACCACTTTCAACTAAGATTTGGTGGTTGAAGTCATCTTTTTGTGCATCTGTTAAATTAGGTAAGTTGTTAATTGTGTTATATGCATCTTGAGTTGCTTTGTTTAACGCTTCTAGTGCTTCAGGTGTTTCTTTAGCAGCTTGAGCATCAGCAGCTTTAGCTTCTGATAAAATTGCATCGAAGTCAGTGCTATTTGTACCTGCAACTTCTAAGATACGCTGATTGTATGCATCTTTTTGAGCATCTGTTAAGTTAGGTAAGTTGTTGATTGTGTTATAAGCCTCTTGAGAAGCTTGGTTGATATTTTGAGCTGCTTGCTCATTTACTTTTTGAGCTTCTGCTAAGATAGCGTCGAAGTTTGTGTTGTTAGCACCAGCTGATTCAAGAATTTGTTGGTTATATGCGTCTTTTTGCGCATCAGTTAAGCTAGGCAAGTTGTTGATAATGTTGTAAGCATCTTGAGAAGCATAGTTAATATCCTCAGCTGCTTGTGTATTATCTTGTTGAGCTTCAGCTAAAATCGCATCAAAGTTTGAGTTGTTTTGTCCGCTTTGTTCTAAGATTTGTTGATTGTACGCATCTTTCTCAGCATCTGTTAAACTCGGTAAGTTATTAATCGTGTTGTAAGCTTCTTGAGTTTTTTGATTTAAATCTTGTGTTTCAGCGCTTACTGTTTGTCCTCCGCCTAAAAAGACTAATGTCCCAAGTGATACTGAAGCAATCCCCACAGATAGCTTACGTAAAGAAAATAGTTGTTTCTTTTTCATTTTCTAATCCTCCTAATAATAAATATGCATATACTTTGATAGACTTACTAAGATGAAAAAAATATATATTGCTTATACATTTATTTTACATAATAGGTGTAGACATAAATTTTCATTTATCAGAAAAATGAATGCGCTTTTCATAAATAAAGCACACGACTTATCCACATTGTATGACACATTATGTCATCTGATGACTATATGTTTAAACGGAAAGTTAAAATGATTAAGAAAAAGTGAAAGCGTGATAGAATAAACAGAAAGTGGCTATTAATATAGGAAGAAACTCATTATAAGTTTCGACAAAAAAGCTGCATGTCCAAATTGAACATACAGCTTTCATGTTAATATTCATTTGCGCTTAGTCGAGTAAATAAGTATGTTTCTTGGAGTTTCAACAATTCTTTCATCACAATTTGATATGTACTTTCAGGTCCGACAAGCCGTGCTTGATTTCGTGCAGTGAAACAGAAGTTAATCGCATCTTCAACACACATTTTAATACGAATGACATAATACTTTTTATTAACTAATTTAATGATTTTGTGTTGGTAACGATGTCGAATCAATTCATAGAGTTCTGGCACGAGTTCAAATGTGACCCATTCTATAGAGTTATAGACGGATTGTGCATGGAAGTGGTTTGGACTGAAAGTGACAACTTTTTGTTTTAAGTCAGTAGAAAGGATTTGATCATGCATCTTATAAATTAGGTTGAATGTAAAGTTATAATATTGAATGCCGATAGGGGTAATCTCTTGGTGGTTATCAGTATATAGCTTTTGAGATTTATTGATTGCACGTGAAGCAGTCACAATATGATTGAGTTCATCGAAACGTTTGCCTACTTTCAACTTAGACAAATGTGAACGTAATTCACTTTCATGTTGCGTATGGAAAGTCGCAATCAGTAATTCTAAATAATTATAAAGATGTTGATCAATATCAGGTGAAACGGTTTCTAACAACGTCAGCAAAAAGTAAAGTGAGACTTCATGGTTTGAACTGGAACTGTCCATTTCATAAGATTCTAACTTATGATTGTAGGTAATCTCTTTACGATAACCATGCCATTCGTCTGTATCGTAAAGAAAATTCCGAATATTATCGATATCTCTTTGTATTCTCCTTGAAGAGACACCCCATTCGTTAGACAGCTCATACTTATTTACAACCTTTTGTTGAAGCAAACGCGTATAAATACTTAAAATTCTGTGAGCTTGTTCCATAAACATGCCCCCTTGTTCTCAAGATGAAAATTCATAGATAGTGAGGAAAGATTCGAGTTTATGTGAGGTTACGAAGGTCGTCCGTCCAAATCTAAACACTGTAAAATCCTCGTTCATAATTAGTATACAATAATTTTGCATACAAAAGAATAATGAATTGGATTGTGTGGTGGATAGATTATAAAGCTAACTCATTCTTTCTCAATAGCACTATGATAAAATTAAACTGCTTTGAAATAAATTTTATTAAAGGAAAGGTGGTCTGTATGTCTGATATCGTCATTCAAACCGAAGCAAGCCGATTAACAAAAGCACAATTAAATGATGTGTTGAACATAGATCGTGGCTACATTGCACAATGGGCAAACCAAACAAAAAGTATTGGTATATTAATTCAAGATCCGGCACAATTCTTGCGTGTTTATCTCGCTGTACAATCTAGCGGTTATTTACCGGTAGTGTTAGATGCGAAGTGGACGTCTGAACAACTACATCAAATTTTAAATCATTATCAGATTACACATGTGATTGCTGATAAGAAGATTGAAGGTGTTAATTCACTACGTCTTGAACAATTAAATGAAGCAGAAACACCTTCCTCACAAAAGGTGACATCACCGCCTGATGATTTATTGCACATCGGTTTTACTTCTGGTACGACAGGCATGCCAAAAGCATATTATCGCAATAGGCACTCTTGGTTAGTCAGTTATGATGCGAATGACGATATCTTAAACGCACCGCCTTCATGCGTAATTGCGCCAGGTCCAATTGCGCATTCACTGACCCTTTATGCCATGATGTATGCGTACCATTCTCATTGTCCGTGTTATATGCAGATGGATTATCATCCTGCGCAATTATTTCATCAGCTTATCGAGCATCCAAAGGCTGTCGTCTTTATTGTACCTTCGGTTTTAGAACAAATTTTACAATTAAACACTAAAAAGTTAAGAGATATCTCTGTGACATTTCTAACGTCAGGTGCGAAATTAGAACCGCATACGATTAAACGCTTTAAAGAAAGGATGCCGAAATCACAAGTTATTGAATTCTTCGGTACAAGTGAAGCGAGTTTTATTTCATATCATCACGTGACAGACTATGCGCCAAAGAATGTCGGGAAACTTTTCAAAGGCGTTAAAGTTATTTTAACTGATGACACTGGACAGAAATTGTTTGACCCTACTCAAATCGGACAGCTTCATGTACAAAGTGATATGGTCTTTTCAGGCTATGTAGATGGAGAAAGCATCTCTAATCAAGACACTATTGCGACAGGTGATTACGCAAAAATGACAGAAGATCAAGAACTGATATTAGAAGGACGCGTCAATAATAAAGTAATTGTGGGCGGAATGAATGTCTATCCTGAAGAAGTGGAACGTGTAATTTTAGAAACGACACCGATCCAACACGTTATGGTGACAGGTGAAAGGCATTATGAGTTAGGAGAAGTGTTGATTGCGTATTACCAAACAAAACAACCTATAACGATTCGAGAGATAAAACGTGATTTACGTCAATATTTAGAACGTTATAAAGTACCGATGCGCTTTATTGAAGTACCAGAAATGTTATGGACGAATAGCGGGAAAATTGCACGTAAAGAGATGGATGAACGCTATGGGAGGAAAGAAAAATGAGAGAAGCAGTCATTATTGAAGCGAAACGAACACCAATAGGCAAGTATGGCGGTATCTTTAAACATATAGAACCTGAAGCTTTACTCAAGCCACTTATCGATGAATTGATACAGCTGCATCCGTCTATCGCTTCAAATATACAAGATGTCATCATTGGTAATACAGTAGGTAACGGCGGTAATCTCGCGCGTAAATCATTACTTCATGCCGGACTCTCTTCTGATATTCCAGGTATGACAATAGATCGCCAATGCGGGTCAGGCTTAGAAGCAATCAACCTGGCATGTCGCATGATTCAAGCTGGTGCAGGAGATATTTATCTTGCAGGAGGAGTGGAATCAACAAGTCGAGCACCTTGGAAAATTCAAAAACCGCAATCGCTGTATGAGAAACACCCGCCAGAAATATATGAACGTGCGCCTTTTACCCCAGAATCTATGGGAGATCCAAGCATGTTAGAAGCAGCTGAAAATGTAGCGCAAGTTTATCAAGTTGCTCGTGAACGTCAAGATGCTTTTGCGGCACGTAGTCATCAAAAATACTTTGAACATTTATCACAAATCCAACGTGAAATCGTACCTTTAACAATCCGTGGTGAACAAGTAACACAAGATGAAGCACCCAAACAAAAGATGTCTGCACAACGTTTAGCACGATTGAAACCGCTATTTGATGCAGGCTCAGTCACTGTCGGCAATGCTTGTCCTAAAAGTGACGGTGCTGCCTTAGCGTTAGTTATGTCACGTGAAAAAGCAGAAGCACTCGGGTTAAAAGATCAATTGAAATTTATAGATGCACAGGTCTCAGGAGTCAATCCCAAATTATTAGGTATTGGACCTGTCCCTGCGACCGAACAACTATTAATGAGACATCGATTATCTATTTCAGATATAGATTGGGTCGCATTTAATGAAGCTTTCAGCTCTCAAGTACTCGCTTCTATGGACTTGCTTGGTATAGAAGAAAAACAAGTGAATCCATTTGGTGGTGCACTCGCTGAAGGACATCCATATGGCGCAAGCGGCGCAAATTTAGTCGCACGACTGATTTCTATTCTTACGTATTTCCCTGGAAATCATGCATTAGCTACAATGGGCATTGGTGGCGGATTAGGTATTACGACTTTATTTGAGAAGGTAGAGCACTAAATGAAACAGACATTTACTTGGAAATTATCGTCGCAATACGCTTCTGTTCCTTTAGATGAGTTTTATTTAACAGATATCTGGCATCGTTTTGAACCCTTTCAAGCATCAGCTGAACATTCTTTTATCTTAAGACAGAAACGTATCCATCGTTATCATTCTTTAATAGAAGGAAAGACTTATACAGCTGAACTTAAATTAATAGATCAACGGGCCCTTAAACACTTTGAGCAATCACGTTATTTACTGACAGTTACCGCAACGGATAGCGCTGATATATGGATAGAGATTGAAACAACGTTTGTTACTATGAAAGAGACATTTCATCAACAGTCCTCATCATCTGAAACACTTAACGTTCAAGAAACATTTTCTTTACCAGCCCAAGCTTTACCGTTAGAAATAAAGTGGGATGATGTTGAAACGTATTTAAAAACAGTCTCTGATTATAATCCTATTCATTGGCAAGAGGATGTGATGCCTGGAGATTTTGTGGTAATGAAAGCATTAGAGGTAGTAGCATCGCGTGATTATGAATTAAAAGATTACCGCAAGTTAGATATTAAATATAAACAGATGATAATGAAAAATGAATGGTTATACATTCAAGTGGATTCAAAAGACAGTTATACGCATATGATTGTATATAATACAGCGCATCAACAATGTATAGAGATTAAAGTAAGATATATAATGGATGATTTATAAGAAATAGGTATGAAGAAAGAGCATATTAGTAAGTGTTGAAAACCACACCGTGGTTTTCTTTTTTTATGCAGTTTGGTAAAATTTTAAAGTTTTGTAAAGAAGCGGTTATTTAATCAAATACGGGTAGAGCCACATAAGGAGGGATTTATATTGGACCTTTATGCTGGTTCTTTTTTTATGTCTCAAAATACTAAGACTGAGATGCATTGTTAAAAGGGCCACACTGACACGGTTTATGAAACATAATGTATATATTCTCTAAAAAATGAATAAAATTTTTTCTTTGGGATTTCAAGCACATTAAATTCGCTTATTATTCATAGTTTATACATGTAAACCCCATATAAATGTATTAAATATACAGAAACATGTAATGAATAAAAAGATAAGTGTGAAAAGTACAACAGTTGTAATGTGATTTAATTCACATGAGTATCGTTTGAAAGGGCTTACAATATAGATAAATAAAACAAGGAGGTTTCACAAATGAATGAACATCCAATTAAAGTAAACAGTGAGATCGGTAAATTAAAAACGGTATTACTTAAACGACCTGGTAAAGAATTAGAAAATTTAGTACCTGAGTATTTAGGAGAATTATTATTTGATGATATTCCGTATTTAAAAGTAGCACAAGAAGAGCATGACAAATTTGCACAAGTGCTACGTGACGAAGGCGTAGAAGTGCTTTATTTAGAAAAATTAGCTGCAGAAGCCATTGAAGATCCAAAAGTACGTGAACAATTTATTGAAGATGTATTAGCGGAATCTGAAGATACATTATTAGGCCATGAAGAAGAAGTAAAAGAGTTATTCGAAACATTAAATAACGAAGACTTAATCGAAAAAGTAATGGCAGGTGTTCGTAAAGAAGAGGTAAGACAAGACCATGCACACTTAGTAGAGTATGTGGACGATTCTTATCCATTCTACATGAACCCAATGCCAAACCTTTACTTCACACGTGACCCACAAGCGTCAGTAGGTAATGGTATGACAGTTAACCGTATGTTCTGGCCAGCACGTCGCAGAGAGTCTATTTTCATCACTTATATCTTAAAACATCACCCAAGATTCAAAGATGCTGATATTCCAGTATGGTTAGACAGAAACTCACCTTACAACATTGAAGGTGGAGACGAATTAGTTCTTTCTGAAGAAGTAATCGCAATCGGTATCTCTGAAAGAACATCAGCACAAGCGATTGAAAAATTAGCGCGTCAAATCTTTGCGAACCCAGACTCAAAAATTAGAAAAGTTGTTGCGATTGAAATCGCGAATACACGTGCATTCATGCACTTAGACACAGTATTCACAATGATTGACTATGATAAATTCACAATCCACTCAGCTATCGAGAAAAAAGGTGAAGACATGAATATCTTCACACTTGAACCAACTGAAGATGGCAAAGATATCACAATCACACGTACACACAACTTAAAAGAAACATTAAAAGACGCGTTGAATTTAGACCACATCGACTTCATTCCGACAGGTGACGGTGACCGCATCGTAGGACCTCGTGAACAATGGAACGACGGATCTAACACATTAACAATCCGTCCAGGTGTCGTTGTTACTTACGACCGTAACTATGTATCTAACCAATTATTACGCGACAAAGGCATTAAAGTTATCGAAGTAACAGGTAGTGAATTAGTTCGCGGACGCGGGGGCCCACGTTGCATGAGCCAACCGTTATACCGTGAAGATATCTAATTCTAAAGTATACAGTGCTTTAAGTGATAAGGATTGCATCAATAGAGGCAGTTTAGCGTCATCACTTAAAGCCTGGCTTTAGATTGAATACTGCTTTGACTTAATTTGATACCTATTCACGGCGACATGTTTGCACATGGCCTATGATTTTGGAAATAGCAAGAGGCGCAGGCCCTTTAAAACAATTAAAGCAGTATAGCGTCAAAAAATAAATAAATTGACAACACATGCTTTGAGAGAGTCTCAAGCATTAAAGGAGTTTTGAAGATGAGCGGAGAACAAAGTAAACTCAGTAAAACGGCTTTAATCGGTCTGGTCGTTGGTTCAATGATCGGCGGCGGCGCCTTTAATATTATCTCTGACATGGGCAGCAATGCCGGCGGATTAGCAATTATCATCGGATGGATCATTACAGCTGTAGGTATGATATCACTCGCATTTGTATTCCAGAACTTAACAAATAAACGTCCTGATTTAGACGGCGGTATTTACAGTTATGCACGTGCCGGTTTCGGTGACTTCGTCGGTTTCTCCAGTGCATGGGGATACTGGTTCGCAGCATTCTTAGGAAACGTTGCATATGCCACGTTGCTGATGTCAGCAGTCGGCAACTTCTTCCCGATATTTAAAGGCGGCAACACACTTCCAAGTATTATCGTAGCCTCCATTTTACTTTGGGGTGTACACTTCCTGATTCTGCGAGGCGTAGAAACAGCAACCCTAATCAACAGTATTGTCACAGTTGCCAAGTTAATTCCTATCTTCCTAGCAATTGTATGTATGATCGTCGCATTTAACTTTGACACGTTTATGGCCGGTTTTGCAGGAATGAAAGGCAACATCGCATTACCAATCAACTTCTCAAACATTATGGAACAAGTGAGAGGTACAATGTTGATTACAGTATGGGTATTCACTGGTATTGAAGGTGCGGTTGTATTCTCAGGCCGTGCGAAAACGAAGAAAGACGTGGGTACAGCTACAGTACTCGGTCTATTGATTGTATTAGTGATTTACTTCTTATTAACTGTACTTGCACAAGGTGTTATCGAACAAAATCAAATCTCTGAATTAAGCAGTCCATCAATGGCAGCCTTACTTGCTCACATCGTCGGCCCATGGGGCTCAGTTGTGACAAACATTGGTTTAATCATCTCAGTACTTGGAGCTTGGTTAGGTTGGACATTGCTTGCTGGTGAGTTACCATTCATCGTCGCAAAAGATAAAATGTTCCCGAAATGGTTTGCGAAACAAAACAAAAATGGTGCACCAGTCAACTCACTCCTAATCACAAACATCTTAGTACAACTGTTCTTAATCAGTATGTTATTTACAGATAGTGCGTATCAATTCGCATTCTCACTCGCATCCAGTGCGATATTGATTCCATATGCATTCAGTGCATTCTATCAGTTCAAATATACATTGCAGTATGATCGTAAAAGCAACCTACAAATGGCAATCGGTATTATCGCTTCTATCTATGCGGTATGGCTCATTTACGCAGCAGGCGTGGACTACTTGCTACTGACAATGTTGCTATATGTACCTGGTCTGTTCGTTTACTGGATTGTACAACGCAACAAAGGTATCAAATTCATCACAAGAGACTACATTTTAATGGGATTCATTGTCATCTTTGCCATTCTTGGTTTAATAAGATTGTTCAGTGGCGCAGTAAGTGTCTTCTAATTACTGACGCATGAAATCCTGACAACAGATAAAGAAATGGCAGCCTGCAGGACCTCGCTACATCCTGTAAGCTGCCTTTCTATCTGTATACATAAGAATGTGTGTGCGAACGCAATATGATACAATAAACACGTTGCACATGTTGAAAAAAGGGCAGATATTTCAGCTGTCTCAATTAATAAAAACTATATTTTCAACACACATTCATGAAAAAGAGAGAAAGAGATGAGGTGAACGTGTATGAGCAATAGTACTGAAGATTATCAAGCGTCGATCCAAGCATTATCGAAAATATTAGAGGTACCATCAGGGCTGCTCGTTCCTCATCTTTCTGAGATTTATGTCAGGAACTATGAAAAAGGGCAAGTGATTTATTATCAAGGATCAGAAGCGGATAGTATCTATGTATTATTAGAAGGTTATGTATCAAGAGAAATGTTGAACGAAAACGGTGACGACTATTTAATGTTGAACCGACCGATTAATATGTTTCCTTTAAATCATTTATTCCATTCTGATCATTACCATGAATCATGTACAGCGCTCACAAGCAGCTTGATTGTCAGAGTGCCTAAAAATGTCATTGAATATTTATGTAAAAATCACGAAGATACGTTTATTAAAATCTTTGATTTATTACGTACAGAAGCCAACCAAAACATTGAACGTAATATGGCTTTACTTGGTCGTAATGCCGAACAAAAGGTGATAAACACATTGCGCGTAATGTGCGAAACGGTAGGAAACGATCAAGGTGCTTATTACGAACTAGATAAGATTATGACTGTGACACTGTTAAGTGAGTTAGCAGGTGTATCAAGAGAAAAAGCCAGTCATGTGATCAGAGATTTAAGTAAACAAAATTTAGTGTTAAAGAATCATCAAACTTGGACTGTAAGTAAGTCCTTGTAGAAGAAGAGAGAAGCGGCATCCTTACTTTTGAACAAAGTAATCATGTCGCTTCTCTCTTCTCATTTATCTTTATTTAGCTCATCAAGGTTTCAATAATAAGTATTTCACATATTCTGCTTCTTCATTTGATTTCATTAACATCATAATAACATCATTACCACTGACTGTACCCAAAACATGCGGCAGCTGCATTTGGTCAATACAGTAATTGATGGTACGGGCAAATCCCGGTTCTGTTTTAATTAGGATATAGCTGTCTTTAACGATAATAGAGTTGATACTATCATCGCGATATTTCTTGAAAGCTTCACGAAAGCTGTTTGCTTCATTTTTTTCTGGTAACACATAATAAGAAGGGGCTGAGCCATTCGGAACTTTCGTCACTCTTAAATGTTGTAAATCTTTTGCGACTGTGGTCATACTGAAAATTAAATTGTATTGCTCTTCCATGATTTCAGCTAACTCACGTACTGTAGAAATCTTGTTATTCTTTAGTAGTAATTTAATTAAATCAAGACGTTTCTCTCTTTCCATATCCTCATCCCTTAAATTAATAATTATACAGTATTATTGTATTCTATAAGTTAAGTGAACTCAAATCATTTTTGCTTATTTAACAATATTATCGCAAAGTGCTTTGAATAAATGAAAGAACTTGTTTGTAAGTTAGAAGTAATATTGAGATTAAATAATTGAAGTTTTTTAATAACTGAACGCCTTATTCAGTAAAAAAGAAGTGTACACGCGTTTTAGGTGTACACTTCTTTTGTGTGGTTTTATTGTTATTTTACTGCTTTTAATAAAGTGCGATAGAGTGTTTCTGCAGTGTCTTCATCTTCAATATGATGAACATTCATGCGGCCATCTTTAAAGAGTGTGGCTTCATAACCGTCTACATTTAAAAGTTTGACGTAAGGATTCGCTTTAAGAATTTGACCTGGGAATAAGTCGGCGTTGTCAAAGTGTTCAGGTTTGAAGCGGAAGACGAATGTATCTCCGCAACTGCCTTCGATGACGTTTGATTGACGTTTCCCTAGATATTCGTAATTACTTTGTGCACAGACTGTGCAATTAGGGTTTTTGAAGCGGCTGACATCCATAGATTGTTGTTTGACTTCAAAGGGTGACACCGTAATGAGTTTGCCAGAAAAGCCTGTGCCTGATAGATAGCGCATCAACTCCGCAATCTGATAACTCACGACCTGCATAATGACAGGTGGTATCACACCATTAATTGCACAACTTTCTGCAGTTTCAGGTGTTTCTTCCATAAAACAACGTAAACAAGGACCTGTATAATCAATCGCGTAGACAGAACCTTTACCTCCAACAGCTGCACCATAAATCCAAGGTAAATTTAATTTATGACAGACTTCATTAAATAAGAAGCGAATCGCAAAATGGTCCATTCCATCTAATAAAATATCTGGATTAATATCTTGAATCATCGTTTCAATATTTGTTGAAGTGATTTCTTCATAGATAGGATCTACTTCTACATTAGAGTTAATAACTTTTAGTTTATCTGCTAATGCATAGACTTTCGGACGCATTTCTGTGACATCTGTTTCATCATAAAGTGCTTGGCGATGAAGGTTGGTTAATTCAACAATATCCATATCGACGATGGTTAATTTGCCGATACCCATACGCACAAGTTGTTCAGCTATATGACTGCCAAGGGCACCCGCACCCATGACTAATACATGTGTGTGTTCAAGGTTGTGTTGACCTTGTGCGCCAAAAGGCGCAAAGCGTGTTTGGCGGCTATAGCGTTCGTTGAAATCTGGTGTTTCTGACGGTGTAGGCATTATAAGAATCCTAAACCTTCGGTAGGGCTTGATGCTTGTGCAGTATATTTAATTGGGATACGGCCAGCTTCATAACTTAAACGACCTGCTTCAACACCAAGTTTCATTGCTTCTGCCATTTTCACTGGATCTTTAGCACGTGATACAGCAGAGTTTAATAAGATACCATCTGCGCCGAGTTCCATCGCTTGTGCCGCATCTTTCGCTGAACCAATACCTGCATCAACGATAATCGGTACATTTGAATTCTTAATAATATAGCTTAGGTTTAATGGGTTGTTGATACCACGGCCTGTACCGATAGGTGAAGCTAAAGGCATTACCGCATGAACACCTAATTCTTCTAAACGTTTGGCTAATACTGGGTCTTCAGAGATATAAGGACAAACAATGTAGCCACGTTCTAATAAAATTTTACATGTTTCATACGTTGCAATCGGATCAGGTAGTAATGTTTCATCATCACCGATAATTTCGACTTTAATCATGTCGCAAACACCTGCGTGTTTTGCGATTTCTGCGATACGAACAGCTTCTTCAACTGTTTTCGCACCAGCTGTATTAGGGAACGTAACAAAGTCTTTTAAGTTAACGTTCGCAAGGGGGTTCGGTAAGTTTTTGTCATATAGATTCATACGACGTACCGCAAATGTCAGTACGTTTGTACCTGAAGCTTCGATAGCTTTTGTTTGTACATCTTCATTTTCAAATTTTCCTGTACCGAGTAATAATCTTGATTCCATTTCATAAGGTCCAATTTTTAACATATTATCCGCCTCCAACAAATTCTAATAGTTCTAAACGATCATCTTCGCGTACGATTTGGTTTGCGAAATCTTCACGTTGTATTAAGTTTTGGTTATGTTCTGCGATGACACGTTTTTTGTCGAGTTCTAAATGATCTAAAATATCTTGAATTGTGACTTCAGTATCGAATGTGAACGGATCACCATTAATGATGCACTTCATGTTTTTCCCTCCTTAATTCAAATTGAAAGGGTTCGAGTGCTTGTGGACGATGTCCAGTCGCAACCCATTCGGCCATTAATTCACCGATAACAGGTGATAATAAAATACCATTACGGTAATGGCCAGTGATAATCCATAATCCTTCTTGTACTTCATCCATAATCGGCTGTTCTTCTTTAGTCCATGGACGAATACCTGACCAGTATTTGAGTTCTTTGCTTCCCGCAAGTTCAGGTACACGCTTAATTGCTTCTTCTAATAACCATGTTTTACCTTGTTCAGATACACCGACAGAGTAATCATCAAAGTAGCTTGTTGCGCCGATTAAGAAACGATGCGGAGGTTTAGGTACGATATAACAGCCGTTGGTCATAAATAACGTTTGTTTTAAATCTAAGTCTTCATTTTCAACGAGCAAGACTTCGCCTTTAACACCGCTGACTGCTTCTTGAATGTCTGGTTGTTCTGAGACATTGCCAGCCCAAGCACCTGTGGCTTCAATTACTTTATGTGCTTTTGTTAAAGTGCGACGTCCGTTACGCTCTGCCTCAATATCATAACCTTCACCGACACGATGAATTGCGGTTACGTTCGTGTGTGAGAAACGATCAATATTTGGTGCGTTTTCGAGTGAAGCATGAAGCGCCTTAGTATAATGATTAGCATTGATTTGATGGTCGTGCGGCACAAACATCATGGCTTCTGTACTTTTAACTAAATGATTGGTCAGTAATGCTAAATCAGTATCTGATAAGTCTTGAACATCCTCATCATGTGAATGAAGAAATGCATATTGTTGTTTCAATGACGGGACATCTTCTGTTTGAGTGGCTAACTTAATCAGGCCATTTTGTTGGTACTGAATATCAATACCTGTTTCTGAAAATAAGTCTGTACTTAATGCGTTGAACTTAGCACGGGATGTAAGTGCTAAACGAAAGAGGGGGCTATCCTCTTTAAATTCATTTTGTGCACCTAACATACCGCCTGCTTTATAAGAGGCATGTTTGCCTTCGATATCACGGTCGATTAATGCGATAGATAAACCACTGTCTTTTAAATGTCTTGCGATAGACATTCCGATGACGCCTGCTCCGATAATGGCTAAATCATACATAATGTTCACCTTCCTTGAGGGTGCGAAGTGTTTGTATATCATGTTGTAAGAAGAAAGAAATGGCTGCGATACCACTAAAACCATGCGGCACTTGTGATAAGGTATTTTCGTTAATACCGCCAAGTGCGATGATAGGCATATCTACTTGTAAGGCATCTGATATTTCAGATGGCGTACGTGGCGGTAAACCTGGTTTAGAACCGGTCTCGAAAAGATGACCGAATAACACAAAATCTAAGTGATGATTTTTAGCGGATTGAATTGTATCTTTATGATGTGTAGACATGCTGACACATACATCTGGATACTTGTTTTTGAATTCAAAGGCACGCTCGTCCATCTCTTTAAAATGAATACGCTTTAAATCAAAATTTTCAAATAGTTTTATATTGGAATGCGCAGTGATTTTAGCTTTAGGAAATCCAGCATCTAGTAAGCGTTGAATTTCTGTAGCTGTAGTTGCTTGGTCAGTACGTACAATTAAACAGTCAATCACAGGCGCTATTTCAACATATTGAGCTATGGTTGTTTTTGTGAGTTCATATGGCGTTATCGCGACCCACACGATGGATTCACCTTCTTTAATCAATAAGTCGCAAGAAAAGCGAAATAAAAAAACGCTATTTCCATATAAGAAAATAGCGCATTAAACGTACAATACGCCACTTTCCTACGCTAGTATAAACTAGATCAGGTTCCAAGAATTTCCTTATCATACATAAGGATCTCAGCCTGTAGGAACAGGCACTTCCAGTGGACTTATTGAAATTATTTGATTCATAGTATTTCAGGAAGTCATCATATTCAATACTTTAACTAATCGTGTAGCGAGGCGTTAACGTATTGGACTGACTTTTTCATTCTTGAAATATAACTTCCTTCTATATACAAACACATCATAAATCACTTGCATTAAAATTGCAATAGCGAATCGCTTTCATTGTAGGTTTTTACTGCTTACAAGTAAGACTATTGAAACAAGCAAATACAGCCGTCAATATGTGTGATACAATGAGAAAAAACATAAGGGGATATACATGAAACATATATTCAAAAGTGCAGTTGTATCACTTGCGGTTGTGGCTAGTTTAACTTTAACAAATACAGAAACGTTAGCAGCAGGTAGCTATTATTATAATGGGATGACGGATTATAATGCGTCTAAAGCTTATCCTAAAACAAAGCGAATTTCTAATAATGATGTACAAATTAAACACATCGCAAATGCATACAAAGGAAAATATAAAGCAGTAGGACGTATTAGTAATAAAGATGGTTGGAAAGGTAGAGGTAAAGACAGTATGGGGACAGGGACTGTTATAGGACCTTATACATTAATTACCAATGCACACGTGATAGATGATGCCAAAGGTGCGGCAGCTAATCCTAAATATATTACGTTTGATTTAAATCGCGATGGTAAGGCAAAAACTTATACTTTCCACGCAACAAAAGTAGTTAAAGTACCTCAAGCCGATGTCGCATTAGTCTATACCAAAGAAAAGCTGACGAACTACACACCAGCATTACCTCTTGCGTCGAATTCACAAATCAACAACTTAACTTATAATCGCAATCTCTATTCAGTAGGTTATCCATGGCAAAATGGAGATAATACAAAATCCTACTGGAGTAAATTAAAATTCATACAAAAATCTTCAAACGGCACAGAACTACAAACCAAAGATAAATTCCGTGCAGGTGCTTCAGGATCAGTCATGGTTGATGGTAATTATCGTATCTATGGATTACGCACATACGGCTATAACCTCTGGGGTACATCACCTTATAATTACGCCAAAGTTGAAATGGCAGGCGGAGAAGCGTTAAATGGATCAACAGGAAGTTTTGTGAGAAGTCATATTAGATAGACTTTAAATACAATCTCTTTAAAAGTGTGAAATGAGTCGCACGGATTAGGGAGATTGTGTTTTTTGTTTTTATTTACCTAGTTTGATTCAATTTCGTAAAAAAAGATGACAATTATTTTACCTAAATAGTAAAATTAAAATTCAAGTTGTATATGGAATTAAGAATTGAACCGTAGTATAATTATATTAATAAATATCTAGGGGAACTAGTGAGTGCTTCAGTGTTTAAATATAAGGAAGGGCGGTATCAACTATGAAAAAATCTTTAAAATATCTACATCATATGCCTTATTTTGCTGGGGTTCAGCCGTCTTAGCGTAATGACTTTATAACTATTCAGTGAAGTTATAAATAAGTAATTAATAATCGAGGACGCTTAAAAATATAAATCTATACTTCAAAGGAGAACATCAAGATGACTACGGCAGATAATAATTTAGTTCCTAAGTATAATGAGGAAAAAGGTAATGAAATTTTTCCAGTGAAAACACCATTAGAAAGATTAACAGCTATTGAAAATAAATTTGAAATTTTAGCACTTGACGTTAAAAATATCCAAATAGAACAAGCAAGAACAACCCAACATTTAAGTAACATACAAGAAAATTTTAAAATAGAATCCGAAAATGTAAAAGAAAGATTTAATGGAGTAAATCAACGCTTCGAACAGGTGAATCAACGCTTTGACCAAGTAGATAAACGTATTGATCAAGTAGATAAGCGTTTTGAACAGGTAGACAAGCGTTTTGAACAAGTAGACAAACGATTAAAAGAGATGAATAATGAAACGAATCAAAACTTTAGTGAAGTTAAACAAGCAATAAATAAATTAGATGAGAAGTTTGAATCTAAATTAGAAAACAAGTTTTGTACATGGAAAAAAGAAATGATAACTACCATTACAATATCTTGTACTATAATCGGAGTCATTGTATCGTTGTTCAATTTTTATATCGTTCATTAATTAGTACTTTAAAAATTAAAGATTTAGAAAGCAGTAAACATCATGAGTGTAAGACAAAAACATTGAGTGATACGGCAGAAGTCTGACAGGCTTCTGCTTTTTTTGATGTTTTGTTATGAAATTAATTTTCAAGTTTGGGGCGCTGTTATGTGTTAAAATACCAATGGTATATATTATGAATAAAGAAGGTTAGAAAATGACTGAATATGTAGTGACAAACGGTAAAGTTTATACAGAAACAGGTGTCTTAGATAAAGGTTATGTGAAAATTTCTGATGGCAAAATTTCAGAGGTTGGTCATGGTGATTATCAAGGAGATCTAGAAGTAGTGGATGCACAAGGACAATATGTTTTACCTGGGTTTATTGATATTCATATTCATGGCGGGTACGGACAAGATGCGATGGATGCTTCGTTTGACGGATTGAAACATCTAGCTGAATCGTTACTTTCTGAAGGTACTACATCTTTCCTTGCGACAACAATGACACAATCAGTGGAAAACATCGATCGTGCCTTAGAAAATATTGTGGAATATAAAGCAGTTCAAGATAAAGAAAATGCGGCTGAAATTGCAGGGGTTCATTTAGAAGGTCCGTTTATTTCAGAACATAAAGTAGGCGCCCAAAACCCTAAATATGTACAACGTCCTTCAGTAGATGCGATTGAACACTTCCAAGAGAAAGCTGACGGAAATATTAAAGTGATTACCTTTGCCCCAGAAGTAGAAGGTGCAAAAGAAGTTCTAGAAAAATTATCCGACCAAATTATCTTTTCTATGGGTCATACTGTTGCGACATTTGATGAAGTGAATGAAGCAGTAGAACATGGCGCAAAACATGTCACACATCTTTATAATGCAGGAACACCATTTGAACATCGTGCGCCTGGACAATTTGGTGCGGCATGGACCAACGACGGTATCCATACAGAACTAATCGCAGATGGTATTCATTCACATCCAGCATCAGTTAAAATCGCTTATACAATGAAAGGCAATAAACGATTTTACTTAATTACAGATGCGATGCGCGCAAAAGGTATGTCGGATGGCGAGTATGATTTAGGCGGACAAAACGTTATTGTCAAAGGCTCAGAAGCACGATTAGAATCAGGTGCTTTAGCTGGCAGTATCTTAAAAATGAATGACGGCTTACGCAATATGCTTACATTCACTGGTGCATCACTCGAAGAAATGTGGCGTGTAACAAGCCTAAATCAAGCCATTGCGTTAGGTATAGACGCTCATAAAGGCAGCATTAAAGAAGGCAAAGATGCAGACTTAGTCTTATTAGATCAAGACATGCATGTCAAAACAACAATTAAAAACGGTCAAGTTCATAACTATTAATTTATAGTTAGAGGCACTCGTATTTAAAACGGGTGCTTTTTTTATTTGTATTTTTGGTGTCTACAATTAGATATATAACGGCGTATAATAATGTGTTTCATTATAAAAATCACATATAGTATACCCATGTATAGTTGTTTTAGTTATTGTTTATACTTTTGTTTAAATAGAATTTACAAACCAAACACCAACTTAATAATAGCTTAAAGATTGCTTGCTACAATTTGTGTTGAGAGGAAGTAAAGGTCTATTGAAGACAGATATCACGGTGTCTTTTAATTTTGGGACTTCCTTTAAATTTCAACCTATTTTGGAGGTAGCGCATTGAAGAATATCAAGATGACTAAGATTGTAGCAGGAAGTATGGCAAGTTTAATGCTCTTATTATCAACAGGGGCAGCACAAGCAGATGCCAGCGGCCAACCAGCGCCACAAGCAGCACCGCAAGCGCAACAAGCACATCAACAACAACAAGGTATTAAATTATTAAATAAGAAACCAAAAGTAGCACCTGTTAAAAAGAAAAACAGTCCGAACCGTATTATGACAAACTTTAATGGTGATACTAAAACAGAAATGGGCTTCAACTGGTTTACAACAGATAAAGCTGAAGCACCACAAGTTTGGGTCTCAACTTCAAAGAATATGAAAGACGCGAAAACATTCACAGCTAAAGCAGAACAAGTGGACTCTCAATACATAGAAAGAGATCATTCAGGCCACTTCATTTTCGCTGATGTGGAGAAAGATGATAATGGTGAGCCAGTCAAAGATGAAAATGGCAAACCAAAAATTAAAGGTTATTACACAGATAAAGGTGCAGGCGGTCCAGAATGGACAAGCGGTGATCAACACGGTAAAGCATCTTTAATGAACGTGAAAGAATATAACTATAAAGCACAAGCAACAGGTTTAAAACCAAATACAACATACTACTACAAAGTTGGTAGTAAAAAAGGCAAACAAAGCCAAGTCGGTACATTCAGAACATCTGGTAACGCAGGTGATCCATTCAAATTCGTACAATATACGGATACACAAAATGCTTACTGGAACGAACATGTACGTAACGAAGCGAAATTCGGTGCAAACACAATCGCTGAAGCAATTAAAACAGCAGGTAATCCAAACTTCGCATTGCATACAGGTGACTTTGTAGAGAACTCACAAGTTGAAGATGAGTGGAATGACATTTATGACCAATCTCGTCCATCATTCATGTCTTTACCAGTTGCGGCAGCAGCAGGTAACCATGATGAATATGCATTCGATGAGAAAGACAAAAAGTTATTAGATCGTTTCAACCGTCACGTGAACGTACCTAAAGCGAATAACGCAGTCAACGGTGGTTCATACTACTCATTTGACTACAACGGTGCACACATGGTTGTTGCAAATACAAATGACAACAAAAAAGGTGAAGACAATCCAGAAGGTAAAGCCATTGGTAAAAAACAAATGGAATGGATTAAACAAGATATCAAAAAAGCACGTGAAAACGGCTCAAAATGGGTTATCTTAAACTTGCATAAACCAATGTACTCTAAGTCTTATCATGCTTTAGAAGATGAAGACATTAAGAAATTACGTGAAGAATTAACGAAAGAAATCGATGATTTAGATGTGGATTTAGTATTACAAGGACATGACCACGTACTCGCTAGAACTAAAATGTTACAACATACTTCAACAAAAAATAGCTTCGTAAACGCTAAAATTGAAGATGCAAAACAAGTTAAAGGTGAAGATGGTGTCACATACTACGATAATCCAAAAGGTTCAGTTTACGTGTTGCCAAACACAGGTGGTACAAAAGCTTATGATGATATCTACAGCAAACCATTAGAACATATCAAGAAAATTCGTCCGAAATTGAGCTGGTTAACTGAAGCACAACGTCAAGAATACAACAACTTATTCGCAGTAGGTGAACAACCTCAAAAAACAGATGCGTTTAACGATAGCCATGAAAATAACCGTGACTCATCAGCTCAAAACTTCTCAGTTTATGAAGTGAAAGGCGACAAATTGATTGTGAAAATCTATCAATTAAACGGTGACATCAGTAAAGGCGAACAAAGAACAGTTAAGTTAATCGACCAATTCGGTATTTCAAAAACTGACAAAAAATAATAACTGTTGATAGCTTTAATTAAGTCATTTGACTCAGGTAGGGACTCGTAAATCATACGAGTCCTATACCTTTATACATAGGAGGCAACAAAATGAAGAAATTTTTAACATATACTGCGGCAGTCGCAAGCTTGAGCTTATTATTAACAGGATGCAGCGATCAACAAGAGAAAAAGACAAGTGACGCTAAAGCACAGACACAACAAAATCAACCAGCCTCAAGTTCTAAAGACATTAAAATAAACAAAGAGAAATTATCTAGTCAAGAACAAGCAAAAATAAAAGAAGAAGTGATGAAGTGGGCAGACAAACGTGCTAATCAACAAGGTTTAGCAGCTTCTAACCGTTATTTTGGAGCAGGGGAAATTTCAACAGGAGACTGGTATGCGATGACACCTAAAGGTGAGCTGCAAGTCAGTAATCAAAATGAACCAGGCCCTAAAGCTTTTGAACGTCATAATTTAGTAGGTGTGGTATTTTATCACTCTAACCAAGGTGTAACAGGATTTGATGAGAAAGCGAAAGATTTATCTAATATAGAAGGTTATCGTAATGTGGCAGATTTAAATCAACCTATCACAAAATACTTATTTGCAGATGACGGTAAAGTTTACGAATGCCAATTTAAACCGAGTCAACAAGTAACATTGTCTTCAGGGTTCGCGCCAAAAGACCATAATGACAAAGATCCTAACTTGAGACCAGACGAGTTATTTAAACCGACTGAAGATGAAACTGCGACAGAATTAATGAATCACTTGATTAAGCAATACGGTAAACAATGATGTACAAATATGTGCATAAGCTTTAATAATTTTGTTTAATTTGTACATATTTAAAATAAGAAAGTCATAGTAATATACAGAATAGAAGTTGAATTCTTATAAGTACCCTAATGAATTGAAATGCTAAAATTCCCAAGCGAACGATTGCCGCTTGGGAATTTTTTATTTTAAAGTTAATTTTTATTATATTCTAGATACTCCGCAATACCTTTAGATACAGGATATTCAGGTTGATAACCTAATGCTTTTAACGGTGTCACATCTGAACGAGAATATTTAATGTCACCTGCACGTTCATCTTCAAATGAATAATGAACCTCATATCCGAAGTAGTCAGAAAAGGCTTTGAAAACAGTTAGTAAATCTGTTTCATCTCCAGTACCCGCATTATAAATCTTTCCGTTTGTTTCTTCTTTTTCTAACACAATCCAAATTGCTTGAAGTAAATCTTTGATGTAAATAAAGTCACGTGTTTGTTTGCCGTCACCAAAGAAAGTAAAGTCAGCTTTGTTTAAGAATTTTTGATTTAAAATTGATAATACCCCTGAGTAGTCTGACTCTGGATTTTGTCTTGGACCATAAACGTTGAAGAAACGTAAAGAAACAGTCGGCAAGTTATAGAGTGAATGATAAATCTTTGTATACTGTTCACTTGCGAATTTTTGTACTGCATAAGGTGATAAAGGATTAATTTTGGAATCTGTTGATTTTGGTAAATCTGGCAAATCACCATAAATTGCGGCAGATGAAGCAAATAAGAATTTTTTCAAATTCGGGTTATGTTGACGGTTTGCCTCTAATAAATGAATCGTTGAATCAATATTGTCCCCATTAGATTCAACTGGTTTGCCCACAGTTTCTACGACACTGACCATTGCGGCTAAATGAAAGACGTAATCGAATTGATGCACTTTCACAAGTTCTTCGAGTAATTCAAAGTCTTTCACGTCATTTTGATAAAAATGATCTTCATCTATAAAAGGAATATTGTCTCGTTTACCTGTAGAGAGGTTATCTACGACAAACACTTCTCCACCTTCGTTGTTAAATTTCTCTGCGATGTGCGAACCGATAAAACCAGCGCCCCCTGTAATCAATACTTTCATAATAAGTACCTTCCTTGTTAGAAAATTAATGTCTTATATCTATTTTAATATGTATACGTCTAAAGTGTAGCATTATACTTTAAAAGTTGAAAGACAAAAGACATGTTAAACTATTAAAATTATGTAAAGGGACAAAACGCTGTCATGACAATGTTTATAAGACATACGGCAGACTGACTTTACACTAATTTAATAATAAAGTGCTTGCTAGTAACGCAACGTTATAGCGTAAGCTAAGAGTGTAGAGAAATTAAAGAGGCAAGGAGGAAGTTTAAATGGAATATTCAACAGGTGAATTAGCCAAAGCTTGTGAAGTATCTGTCAGAACAGTCCAATATTATGACCAAAAAGGATTGCTAAAACCAAGTCGTGTTGAACATAATCGCAGAGTATATAGTGAAGCAGATAAAACCCAATTAGAAAGTATTGTTTTATTAAAAAGCATGGGCGTTTCGCTTCAAGAGATTCATCATATATTAAATGAATCAGAAGATACAGCGACATTAAAAGTTTTGTTGAAAAAGAAAGAAGTTGAATTAGAAAAAGCTTTAACTCAAACGAAACAAAAATTAGAACGTCTTCAAAAGCTAGATGAGCTTGTAGGAGATGACAGCACAGGTTTACTAGATAATGCGCATCATTTTGAACAATTATCATCACGTATGGACCAAATGAGTCAGATTCGTCGTAATATGTTAATAACTGGTATTGCTATTGGTAGTTATCAAGTTAGTGCTTTAGTACGTGCACTAACTAAAAAAGATTGGAAAATTTTGGCGAAAGCCATTCCATTCAGAGTGCTTGTTGCGGCAGGGTTAACAGCGTATTACTACCAAAATGTCAGTTACGTTTGTCCAAATTGTCAAACAGTCTTCAAACCTAAATTAAGTCACATGATTTTCGCTAATCATACTTTCAAAACGCGCAAACTCACATGTCCAAATTGCAGTGAAACACATTATTGTATTGAGGTAGCGGATAACAATAAGTTGATTTGAAGAGAGGAAGATCATCATGATTGCGAAAGTTGAACATTTATCTAAAAGTTTTGGAGATGTGGAAGTTATAAAGGATATTTCGTTTGAGTTAGAAACAGGAAAAATTCATGCGATACTTGGTCCGAATGGTTCCGGTAAAACAACAACCATAAAATTGATGACCGGTTTGTTGAAACCGGATAAAGGTGTGGTCACCTTATTTGATCAATCTTTAGACCAACCGCACTTCAATGAAGTACGACAAGCTATGGCTGTCCAAAATGATGGGGCTTTATATGAAAATTTAACTGTTGCTCAAAATTTAAAGTTTTGGGCGCAGTTGTATGGTTTAGATACAACTGATTTTAATCAAAACAGTACTTATTTATTAAAAGTGTTTGATATTGAAGCACATATGCAAGCCAAAGCAGGTGCTTTAAGTAAAGGTATGAAACAAAAGGTATTGTTAATTCGAGCGATGATGACAAACCCTAAATTATTAATATTAGATGAACCAACTTCAGGGTTGGATCCTATTGCTTCAGAACGCTTTATTGAATTACTTAAACAGATGGCTAAAAAGCAAGGAACTACCATTTTAATGTGTACGCACCAACTTCAAGGTTTAGAAAAAATTGCGGATAATATTTTCATTATGAAAAAAGGAACGTTTATTGCGCAAGGGACAGTATCACAATTGATACAAACAGAATGGCCGGGACATGAATTTCATTTAAAAGTGTCAGACGTTCAAGAAGCAGAACGTCTTTTAAGTCAAGCATCTATTGATCTAGTTTCTTTCTATGAGGTTAGAGATGATCAATTGATTGTGAAAGTGGATGCATATAAGGACATTTCTGAAGTTATTACTATTTTAGTAAAAGAAAATATAAAGGTTTATGAAGTTACACAATATCAACATGCGTTACAAGAACTCTATGAGAAAAAAGTAGGTGGTTTATAAGATGAATACACATCGTATCAAAGCATTGGTTAAAAAAGAATTGTTAGAAATGATGTATGATAAGTCGACGTTATATCCTATGCTTTTCATCGCTGTCTTTTTCAGCGTCATACTGCCGAATATCTTGATTATTTTCAGTACGAAAGTTGATTTAGTTAATTTGCCGAGTGAATTTGAAAAATCGATTCACCAGTTAAATACACTTAATTTACCTGTTCATGCATCACCTGAACATATTTTAATTTATATAGTATTGATGTATTTCTTAATGCCACTCTTTCTTTTGATGCCTGTCATTATTTCTAATGCTTCTGCGAGTTATAGCTTTGTGGGAGAAAAAGAACACAAAACGTTAGAGGGATTGTTGTATACACCATTATCAGATAAAGAAATGTTGTTAGGAAAAGTTATCGCATCTTTTATACCTTCCATCGTCATCACATATGGCGCCATTGTACTCTATGGTATAACAGTGAATTTATTTGGTTGGAAACAATTCCATCAATTAATTTTTCCTAATGGAGCATGGCTCTCTTTAATTCTGTTGATTATACCATCAATGACTTTCCTTTCGATATGTCTCGTGATGATGGTTGCGAATAAGGCAAAGAGTATGAAGTCGGCTCAAAGTGTTGCGTTATTCTTAGTTGTACCGATTATCGGTTTAATCATTTCTCAAGCTTCAGGTATTATGCTGTTAGGTTATCAAATCATCTTAATCGCAGGTTTCGTCTTAATTATCTTAGACATCATTATATTCTTATTACTTGTGAAGTCATTTAATAGGGATAAAATGGTTTCGAAATTATAAATGTGTAAATACAAAATAACCAGTGCGAAGAACTCGTACTGGTTATTTTGTATGAAAAATATTCAATGGTTTTTAACGGTTATCAGTAGCTTCTATGAAATTGTATTTTAAAATTTCTTTAGATTCTTTTTTAATGAATTTATCAAATAAGCTTTGATTGATATTGGCTAACTGTGTTAAAAATTCAGGTTCTACTTTTAAGATGTCTAACAATTTTTGCGGTGTAATGAGTTTTCTTACAAACATGTATTCTAAATGAGCGGTTATTTTAATTGGATGTCTGCGTGCCAGGGTATCATCTAAAGGTTCAACCGCTTCATAATTCTTTTCATGAATCGCATGACAAAAAGCAATATATTCTTCAAATGTGAGTAATCCTAACTCATAAGCACGCTGACCCATGGCTTTGATAGATACATACCACTTCTGTTTTAATGGTGTGTAATCATCTGGATTAGACAAGTTAGACACCTTCTTTAGATCTTCCTTAAATGCTTGTTCAGGCAATAGGAATGAAGCGGCGAAGATATTTGCTTCAGGTTCTATATCTTGAAATTCTTCATAAGTGAGTAAATCAAATTGAATATGCTTATGTAACAGTAAATGACCTAATTCATGCGCAACATCAAACACGCTTTTTACCGCAAAATCATTGTTGTGGTTTAGAACAATATAAGGCATACCTTTTTCAGACCAAAAACTGAAAGGTTTCGCTTCGTTATTGATATTTGACTCGCATATACATAAACCTGCTTTTTCTAACATGAATAGCAACCTTAGGTTCGACGGTTCTTTTATAAGTAATGCGCGTGCTTTTTCAGCAGCGTTTTTAATAAAATTAATTTGGCTATTAGCTTGATCATAAAGGTGTTCTATTTCAGCCGTGACGTCTAAAACCTGTTTAAAAGGTGATTTGACGAATCTTGATTGGAATTCTACAAAGTTCGCTAGATATATGGATTGGTAAAATTGTTGGGTGTGTGTATGAAAGTCATAGTTGCTTATAGAAACATGGCCACGTTGTACTGTATTGGTTCTAGAAAAGATTGTATGTTCGGCTGTTAGATAACTGGTTCTTACTTTGAAAAATTGACTTAAAGTTAAAGTGAGATTGAAATCAAAAGGTGCATGCTTATTCTCGCATTGTCTTAATTGATATTCACTTATATTTAAGTGTTTAGCTAAAGCTTTGTAACTATAACCGTGTAATTGACTTAAGCGGGCGAGTTGTTTTCCAATATTCATAGATGTTGTGTGCTCCTCGTATAGTTATGTAATTATGACTGGCTTCTGCTGGAGATGGAAAGTTGTTTGCTATTTATTATTTTATTATACATAAAACCCGAGAGGAAACATGAATTTTTCTCTCGGGTTTGTTTTAAGTGTTTGATATTCGGTTCGTTGTTGTATTTATTGTAGTTTGACGTCTGCTTTTGCCACTTCAATCACTGTATCTATAAGTGTTTGAATACCTTTTTCAATTTCTTCTGGTTCAACAGACTCTTTAGGTGAGTGGCTGATACCGTCTTTACATGGAATGAACAACATGCTGGTAGGGCAGATTAATGCCATGTTCATGGAATCATGACCGGCGCCGCTGAACATGAAACGGTAACTGTAGTCATGTTGTTCGCACACTTGTTTAGTAATTTGGGCAATTTCTGCATTCAGACCCACAGGCATATCTTGTCCTAAGTCTTTAACCTCAGCTTGTATATTACGACGTTTTGTAATCTCTGAAATGGCTTGTTGTACCTCAGTCGCAACTTGTTCACGTGATTCTAATTCTTTACCTCGAATATCAATCAATAATGTTACATCGCCAGGGATAGCATTCATGATATTAGGGAAGGCATCTAAATGACCGACTGTCGCAACGACCCCTGCTTTATGGTAATGTTGTGCGATGGCTTCAACTTGTAAGATGATTTCTGATGCGGCAGTTAAAGCGTCATAACGCATCGGCATAGGTGTTGATCCGGAATGACTTGTTTCACCTGTTAATTTAACTTTAAAACGGTGAGGTGCTGCGATATGTGTCACAATCCCAATGTCTTTGTGTTTGTTTTGTAAGATAGGTCCTTGTTCGATATGCAGTTCTAAGAAGGCCTTTAAATCTCCTTGATGATAGAAATCTTGTTCTGAAGGTAAGCTTTGTTTTAAAGTGTCGACCAATTGGAATAGCGTTTTGCCTTCATTATCTTTAATTTCTTTCATATCGTCTTGAGACAAGTTGCCTGTAATGTATTTACTGCCGAGTGTCGCAGTGTTGAAACGTGCAGATTCTTCTGCCGTAAATGCGACGATTTCAATTGGGTGATCTGTTTCAATTTGGTGTTCGTTTAAATGCATCATGAGTTGTAATGCAGCTACAACACCAAGTAAGCCGTCGTAACGTCCGCCATCTTTTACGGTATCGATATGTGATCCGATCATAACGGGCGGTAAGTTAGGTTTTTTACCTTCTCTTCTTGCGATGACGTTGCCGAAGTAGTCGAAGCGGACATCTAATCCCGCTTCTTGGCACAACATTGAGAATTTCAATGCGGCTAAGCGTTCAGCGTGACGAAAGGCAATGCGGTTTGTGCCGCCTGTTTCTGTATTAAAACCATAGTTATTAAAAGTGTCTAAATGAGACATGACAGTATCTAAATTCATGGAGCTCCCCCTGTTTGATTAATGATTGATAGATAGTTATAACGTTATTATTGATCGAAGAGTATTTCTTCTGATGCATATAATGCGAGACGGATATTTAGTGAGTTGAACGGATCTTCAACCGTGCAACCTAATATTTCTTCACAATTTTTAATTCGATATTTTACAGTGTTACGGTGAATGAACATTTTCTTCGCAGTTTTGGTAATATCACATTGATAATCCATGTACATTTTAAGCGTATCTTTTAACTCTTCATCCTTTTTCGTTTTAGGATAGGCTAGGTCACCTAAAGTATGTTGAATGAAAGGTTTCAATTTACTTGGTGGCAACAGCTGTAAGAGTTCTTTCATACTCTTTGATTGATAGAAGTTCATGAATGCTTTACGTGCTTTATCTAAGCCGCTTTCATAAGCTTCGTTCGCTTCCATAAAGGACGTTGATAATTGAGAGAATTCTGTGACTCTATTACCAATCCCGAATGAAATACTGCTGTCGAAGAACTCATGGTATTCTTGTTGAATATGTTTTAAGTAATTTAAATAATATTCATGTTTAGATTGTAGTAAAATCGCAAATCTGCGATTACTTGGCATACTGTAAACACTGATACGTGAATCTAAATCTGTGAGTTTGTGTATGAGCCATGTGTAAACGAATTGATAACGCTCTTCAACGTACTGACTGTTTTCTAAATTATCCATCGGGTCAATGGCACAGATAATGACTTGATAATAATCGGAAGGGTAAATACCGTATTGTTCAAATAAAATCGGATGATTATGAACAGATAAAGATTGATCAGAACGATTCGTAATCAGGGATTCAAAGAAACGATTGATATCTGAGTGTTCAGCTTCTTCAATCTTTTTATTTTTATATATCGCAAAGCTCAATGTTGAGACAATTTGTTCAATCGTTAATAAACTGAAAGGATAAGACAGCTTATTGATATCTGACACCATTAAATAATATGGGAAATAAGCATAGGCTTGTACTTTGAAAATCGCCACGTCATTAGTGAACTTCGTTTGATTGCGAGTAATTGTATTAGCGTTTTCTGAACGTAAGTATTCTAAAAAGTAACGGATATGTTGTTGTTTCAACAAATTATTCTGTTGGTAATGCCAGCTTTGAGAATCAACCATATAGAATGGGTTGAATAACAGAACGGGTACGCCTAAAATACGGCTCATTCTTTCTATCATTGTTTCGACACCGAAACCCTTAATCAGCATATCGTTCAGTTCTTCTTGAATATTCAAAGCGTAGTTTAATTTAGCTGTTTGTTCATCTGAAATATAAGTTGAAATTTGTCTTGTGATTTCCCCTAAATTCCACTCTTCAGAGATTTCTATCAATGGAAATTCTAATTCGTTTGCGTAATCAATCACTTCTTGATTGATATGTTTTAAATAACGAGACGTTTTAATACCTAACCCCGCGGTATCAATATCATTTAATTCTTTAATCATTTGTTTCAAGCCTGCTTGATTATCCCGAAATAATAACCCCGTCGTGAGTATAAATGACTCTTTAGCAGTGTAGTCTTTAATATCAATATTTTCTGTGATGTCTAAGTGGCGAACTTCTCTATGTAAATCTCCTTGATTATTAATGAGTTTTAATCCAGCAAAACTGGGTGCAGCGAGTATATTCTGCAACGTCGGCATTTAATCACCTTCCTTATAACTTTGTTTCTGAAATAAATTTTAACATGAAATGACATAATTTGTTCGAAATCGATAATTTTATAAAAAATTACTGTCAAACTGCACAAAGAAAAACGTTTCCAGTAACTGTAAAATTTTAAGTAAAGATTATACGTATAGTCATATTTATTCCAACTCAAAGGAGATATAGAAATGACGAAACAGGGGCAAGCGCAAAGCGGCATTCATGATGCGGCTTTCTTCGAACGCAGAGGCTATAACAAGGATGTTATGCCTAAAACAGACAGCCAAAGAAATATATCAACATTCAACTTCTTCACCCTTTGGATGGGTGCTGTCCATAACATTCCTAACTATACTGCCGTAGGCGGATTTTTGCTACTAGGGCTTTCGCCGTTACAAGTAATTTTCGCATTGATCTTCAGTTCATTTATTATTGCGACATTACTTGCGGTTAACGGTTATGCTGGTTCTAAATACGGCATTCCATTTGCCATGCAGTTACGTCAAACGTATGGTGACATCGGGGCAAAACTTCCTGGTGTGTTACGTGGTGTAATTGCGGGTATTGGTTGGTTCGGATTACAAACCTTCGCAGGCTCACAGGCATTACTCATTTTGCTTATTAAAATCTTCCCGGGGTTCGAGCATTTTGGTAATGGAACGACAATTTTAGGCATCACGATACCTGGTTTAATCGCATTTTTAGTATTCTGGGCTATTAACTTTGCGATTGGTATCGGCGGCGGTGAGACACTAAATAAATTCACTGCAGTTTTAAACCCGTTAATTTACATTGTATTCGGCGGTATGGCAATCTGGGGCTTCATGGTTGCCGGCGGCTGGGACAACATCATGCATTATGAAATCACAACAAAATCAAGTGGTATTATTTATCCAGCTATTTTATCATTCATCCTAATTTTCAACTCAATGATGGGTGTTTGGGCTGGACCAGGAGCAAGTGTTTCTGACTTTACACAAAAAGCAGTTTCAACACGTGCACAAATTGTAGGACAAGTTTCAGGTATTGTTGTTGCACACTTATTATTCGCATTCAGTAGTGTGTTCATCATTATTGGTGGTTCTATCTTCTTAGGTCACCAAGAATGGAATATCTTAACAATTATCAATAACTGGGATAATATCTGGACGATTTTAATCGCCACAGGTGTATTATTGATGACTACAATTTCAACGAACGCGACAAGTAATATCATTCCAGCAGCATATCAATTAAGTGTATTGATGCCGAAGTTGATTAACTATCGTCGTGGTGTAATTTTAGCTTCTGTTGTGAGTGTTCTGATTATGCCTTGGAAATTAATGGAAAATGAAGATAGTATTTTCGTTTTCTTAAATATGATCGGTGCAATTTTAGGGCCGGTTGCAGGTGTATTAATCGTACATTTCTACTTAATCAACAGATGTAAAGTCGACATCGAGAGATTGTATTTTGATACAAATAATCCAAATCATGGCGGATTAAGGTTTAACTTCTCTGCTTATGTGGCTACAATTCTTGGTGTTGTTGTTTCACTATTAGGTTTCATTCCGAAATTCCAAGTCATTTCTGACTTCTCATGGTTTATCGGATTTTTCATCGCAGGCATTTCTTATATCATTTTATACGTGTTAGAAAAGAAATTTAGAAAGGATAAAGGAGAGAAAGCTAATGAAATATGATTTATTGATTAAAAATGGTCGTGTCATTTTAGACGAAGGCGAACAAGAAGTAGAAGTAGCTGTTAAAGACGGAAAAATCGCAGCAATTGGTCATGACTTAGGTGACGCAGAAAAAGTTATCGATGCAAAAGGACAAGTCGTTGCACCAGGTATGGTAGATGCACACGTGCATATTACAGAACCAGGCGGCGGCTACCGTGACGAGTGGGAAGGCTACGAAACAGGATTGAAAGGTGCTGCAAAAGGCGGCGTTACTACAATCGTTGAAATGCCTTTAAACCAAGTACCAGCAACAACTGATAGAGCGTCAATCCAAGAAAAATTTGATGCAGGTAAAGGTAAATTATCAGCTGACGTTGCAAGTTATGGCGGTTTAGTGCCTTATAACTTAGATGGTGGTATCCAAGAATTAGACGAAGAAGGCGTTGTGGCTTACAAAGCGTTCTTAGCTACTTGTGGTGACCGTTCAATCGATGGCGACTTCGAAAACGTAGATGACTATTCACTTTACGAAGGTATGAAACAAATTGCGAAAACAGGTAAAATCTTATCTGTACACGCAGAAAACGCTGATATTACAGACCGTTTAGGCGAAATCGCTTATAAAAACGGCGAAAAATCATTGGCAGCTTACGTAGATTCAAGACCTGTATTCACAGAAGTTGAACCTATCCGCAAATTGATCTTATTCGCAAAAGAAACTGGCTGCCGTTTACACATCGTACACGTTGCATGTGAAGAAGGCGTGGATGAAGTTATTAAAGCACAACAAGAAGGTGTGGACGTAACATGTGAAACTTGTACACACTATCTATACTTCTACAAAGAAGAATTAGATGACATTGGTCCAGTTGTTAAATGTTCACCACCAATCCGTGAAGAATCACGCTTACCAGGTATGTGGGAACGTGTTATCAATGGTGACATCAACTTCGTAACATCTGACCACTCACCAAGTACACCTGACTTAAAAGATACTGACAACGCATTTGAAGCTTGGGGCGGTATCGCAGGTATCCAAAATAACGTGGATATCTTATTCGACGAAAGTGTTCAAAAACGTGACTTATCACTTAAACGTTTCGCTGAAATTATTGCGACTGAACCTGCAAAACGTTTCGGCTTAGACAACAAAGGTAGTATTGCAGTTGGTAAAGATGCAGACTTCGTCTTCATCAAACCAGAATCTTCATACACATTACAAGCTGAAGATTTAGAATACCGCAATAAACTAAGCCCATATGTAGGTCGTACAATTAACGCACAAGTTGCGAAAACAATTTTACGCGGTGAAGAAACTTACAGTCTTGAAGACGGTGTTTCTAATGACTTCCGTGGTGAATTTATCTAAGTCTTGGTTAAATTCAAATAAGTATGCATGCTGTATCACAGCATTAATATAAAAAAGGCCTCCGAACCATTTCAGTTCGGAGGTCTTTTGTCACATTTAAACAAGATTTAATAAGAATGTTTTAGCTTGTTGGTAGATATCTAAATTAAAGTCATTCACTTCGCGATCAAAATCGTGATCTTTGTTATCGAAAGCGATGAATTTAGTTTCTGGAATATTACGGTCTAAATGTTGAGCTTCACCGAAAGGCACATCTGGATCTTGTTTACCATGCACAATAAATGTAGGTGGAAATGCTTTAAGTGTTTTAGGCGCAATGTTAAAGGCAGCATCTGTAGATTGTTGAATGCCTAGTAACTTCAGCCATTCGTTTTGTCCGCGTGCATAAAGGTAAATGAGATAACGTGTCTGTAAATCACCTTGTGTTAAAGGTTCTGTTTGAATCATATTATTTAACAGTTCTGGTGTGATTTGTTGAGACATGGCTTTGTATTGTGGATTCGCACGTAAGAATTGCGGTACGTGGAAACGGCTATAACCATAGAAATCAAGAATACCTTGGACATCGCGTTTAGATGCAACAATTAAAGATAAGAATGATCCTGCTGAACGACCGAATAAGAAAATCGGCAAGTCAGGATGATTAGCTTTGACATCATCGAATTGTGTTAATGCATCATTCATAATTGTATCGATATTGCTTTCAGGTGCTAAACGATAATCTGCTGAAATCATTGTGAAATCTTCAGTTAACAAATCAACGTAGGCCTGTGGTAAATCATCAGGTTGACCGAAAATTAAGCCGCCACCATGAAAGTAAAGAATGATACCTTTAGGTTCATTTTGAGCGGGTGTAATGAGTTGCGTTAATTGAAATTGGTCTTGGGTTGTGATGTGTTTTGTTTCTGACAACAAAAGAACCTCCTTTGGTTATGTTAGATTGCTTTAAATTGTTCATATTTACCCAAAATAATTATCGCAAATCTTATATCTATCGTATTTGTACAAAATGAATAAATACGAGGATGTTAATTGTCGGAATTGTGGATGTAGTAACAAAAGTAAACATTTATAATAGATGATGAGATGAAAAGGAGTTGTTGAATATGAACATCCGTTCCTCTTTTGAAGCTTTAGATAAGCAGTTTACCGCATATGGCGGTTTGATTGGCGGAGGAATTACACGCTTGCTTTATTCAGATGAATGGCAGCAAGCCGTGCATGCTTTAAAAGAAACATTAGAATCAGCTGGATTTGACGCAACTTTCGACGACATCGGCAACTTAACAGGTCGTTTAGAAGGCAGTAAATATCCAGATGAAAAAATTGTTTCAGGTTCTCATATTGACACAGTCGTTGAAGGCGGTCATTTAGACGGTCAATACGGAATCTTAGCTGCTGTGACAGCAATGAAGGCACTTAAAGAAGAACACGGCCAACCGCTTCGTTCTCTAGAAGTCCTTGCCTTAGCTGAAGAAGAAGGCAGCCGTTTCCCATTCGCATTCTGGGGCAGTAAAAACTACTTCAATCTTGTAGACAAATCAGAAGTTGAAGAGATTGCAGACGCAGAAGGTGTGCGTTTTGAAGATGCGATGAGAGACTCTGGCTTTGACTACAGAAAACAAGACCAAAACCACGATGACATCAAAGCCTTTGTTGAAGTGCATATCGAGCAGGGGAAAGTGCTTGAAACTGAAAACAAAGCAATTGGTGTAGTGAATGGAATTGTCGGTCAAAAACGTTACACAGTTACATTAAAAGGTGAAGCGAACCACGCAGGTACAACACCGATGGGCTTAAGAAAAGACGCAGTTGTAGGATTTAGTGAGATTGCTTCTAAATTAACACAACGCGCTAGAGAAATCGGCGATCCGTTAGTACTGACTTTCGGCCGTGTTGATCCTGTACCGAACACAGTTAACGTAGTTCCAGGTGAAATTGTCTTCAGTATTGATACACGTCATATTGACCAAGACGCATTGAATCAATTCGCTGACGAAATCACAGAAACAATCAAATCAGTATCTGAGTCAGAAGGCTTAGAGTACGATATTGATTTATGGATGGACGAAGCCCCAGTATTAATGGACAAAGGTTTAGTAGATAGAATCGAAAAATCAGCTGACCAAATAGTGGGTAAAGAACAATATAAAGTCATGGCATCAGGTGCCGGACACGATTCGCAAATCTTTGCGAAATTTGTTCCGACAGCAATGTTGTTCACGCCATCTATCAACGGCATCAGTCATAACGTTGAAGAAGAAACAAACATCGAAGACTTAGTAAAAGGAATCGAAGTATTAAAAGACGTTTTATATGAATTAGCTTACAAAGAATAATTAATGTAAAGGAGTTTTTAATAATGGGTTACTTAAATCACAATCAAGGTTATAGAGAAGGTTTATTAGAAACAAGAGCAGTTATCAAAAAAGACAATTACGCAGTTATCGTTCCAGACGGTTTAGTAAATAACGTAGTACCAGGATTCGAAGATTGCGACGTTACTATTTTAGGTTCACCACGTTTAGGTGCACGTTTCGTTGACTACCTAGTTACATTGAAAGACCAAGGCGGCAACACTCAAGGCTTCGGCGGAGACGGTATCCAAACATTCATCTATGTTGTATACGGAAACATCAATGCGTATGCTGGCGATGAAAAATATGAATTATCACAAGGCGGTTACTTATACGTACCAGCTGATCAAGTGATGAAATTCGAAAACAACAACAATAACGAAGACAGCCGCGTATTCTTATACAAAAAACGTTACCAACCACTTGAAGATCACAAACCAGAAGTTGTGACAGGCAATGTTAATGACCTTAAAGCAGAACCATATGAAGGTATGAAAGAAGTATTAGTTCAAGACTTATTACCAAAAGATATCGCATATGACATGAACATTCACATCTTATCATTCGAACCAGGTGCTTCACATGGTTATGTTGAAACACACGTACAAGAACACGGTGCTTACGTATTAAGCGGTCGCGGTATGTACAACCTAGACAACGAATGGTTACCAGTAGACAAAGGTGACTATATCTTCATGGGTGCTTATGCTCCACAAGCAACTTATGCTATCGGCTTAGAAGAACCATTCGCATATATCTACTCTAAAGATGCTAACCGTGACATCGAACTATAAGAGAGGGTTTCTAAATCATGAGTGAAGAGAATTTAGTTTATGTTGGCTATGATGAGTTACGCCAATTATTTAAAGAAAAGCTTATGCTTGCAGGCATGCCTGACAAGTATGCAGACAAAGTCGCTGAGCTGATGGTATTCGCAGACGCACGTGGTATCCATTCACATGGTGCCGTGCGCTTGCGCTACTATGCAGAACGTACAGCAAAAGGCGGATTCAACTTAGAACCAGAAATTAAATTTGAAAAAACAGGCAAATCTACAGGTATTTATCACGCAGATAATACAGTGGGTCATTACGCAGCTTACCATGCGATGGAAGAAGCGATTCAAATGGCGAAAGAAAACGGTATTGCTGCAGTAGGTGTCAAAGAAATGGGACATAGCGGTGCGATTGGTTACTACACACAAATGGCTGGTAAACATGGTTTAGTGTCATTAAGTGTCTGCCAATCAGATCCGATGGTTGTACCGTTCGGAGGAACAAAACCTTACTTCGGTACCAACCCGATTGCATTTGGTACACCTCGTAAAGACGGCAAGCCAATTGTCTTTGATATGGCTACAACTGTACAAGCGTGGGGTAAAATCTTAGACGCACGTTCAAAATATCATTCAATCCCAGATACTTGGGCAGTGGATGATAAAGGTGAACCGACGACAGACCCTTATAAAGTCAGCGCATTGTTGCCTGCAGCTGGACCGAAAGGTTACGGCTTGCTGATGATGGTAGATATTCTATCAGGCAGCTTGCTTGGCTTACCATTTGGTCAGCATGTGTCTTCAATGTATGAAGATTACAGTGCGTACCGTCGTCTGGGCCAATTCCATTTAGTGATCAATCCAAGTTACTTTGGTGACGAGGAACAATTCTTATCACAAATGGAACGAATGGTTCAAGAACTTCATGACATCGATCCTGCGAAAGGCTTTGACCAAGTCTACTATCCAGGTGAAATTCAAGAAGATGTGGAAGCAAAATACGACGAAACAGGTATTCCAATTCCACAATCTATCTATGATTACATGAAGTCAGAACAAGTTTACTAATTCAATTGAATGAGCGGTGCTGGTCATTGCACCGGCACCGCTCTTTATTTAGTTTTGCAGACTAATAAATTGCAAGAATCTTCAAAAAAGTCAGGAGGGTTTTAGTGATGCGTGTTACAAAAAAAGAACTTTATGAGTTAATGAAAAATAAATTGATGAAAGCAGGTTTGCAAGAAGATGCAGCTGCTGACGTCTCAGATGTTTTACCATTCGCAGACCATCGCGGGATTCATTCTCATGGTGCAGTACGTGTTGAATATTACGCAGAGCGTATTGCCAAGGGTGGTATTAATGCTCATCCGAATTACGAGTTTGAAAAAACAGGTCCATCTTCTGCAGTGTTCCACGGCGACAATGGCCCAGGACACCAAGCAGCAAAACAAGCTATGGACAAAGCGATTGAAATGGCGAAAGAAAATGGTATCGCAGTTGTGGGTGTGAAAAACATCAGCCACAGTGGTGCGTTAGGCTATTTCGTTGAAATGGCAGCAGACCAAGATATGGTCGGCATCAGTATGTGACAATCTGACCCAATGGTTGTACCATTCGGCGGAACTGAACCATATTTCGGTACGAACCCGATCGCTTTCAGTGCGCCGACAAATGATGATCGTGTGATCACATTTGATATGGCAACAACTGTACAAGCATGGGGCAAAGTGTTAGATGCACGTTCAAAAGGTCAATCTATCCCAGATACATGGGCAGTAGATGAAAACGGTGAACCTACTACAGATTCAAGAGCAGTACACGCTTTAGTATCTGTTGCAGGACCTAAAGGTTACGGCTTGATGATGATGGTAGACATTTTATCAGGTAGCTTGCTTGGTTTACCATTTGGCGGCCACGTGTCATCTATGTACAAAGATTTAACAAAAGGCAGAGATTTAGGCCAATTACACGTTGTAATTAATCCGGCTTACTTCACTGACCCTAAACAGTTCAAACAACAACTTTCAACAATGATTGATGAGTTGAAAGCACAACCAGCTGCGAAAGGTTATGGCGAAGTTTACTACCCAGGTGAACGTGGACGTTTACGTAGTGAACGCTATGACAAAGATGGTATTGAAATTGTAGATGACATCTATGACTACTTGAAGTCAGATGATGTGCATTACGACCGTTATCACGGTAAAAACAGATTTGCAGAATAATAATGGAGGACTATTATGTTATATACAATCATTAAAGAGAATACGTATCAAGACTCTATTGTATTGATGTTGTTATCAAACAAATTATCAGCAATGGACGGCGTTAATAAAGTATCAATTATGAGGGGTACACCCGCAAACAAAGACATCTTCAGAGCTTCAGGCTTCGATTCACCTGAACTAGATGAAGCAAAACCAAATGACATTGTCATCATGATCGATACAGATGATGAATCAATGGTTGATGAAGTGAATCAACAAGTTGAAGATGAATTAAAAGGTAAAGCGGAAGACGATAAAGCTGAATCAACACAAGAAGTTTCTAACTGGAACCAAGCGTTAGATAAAGCTACTAACCCTAATCTTGCGTTAATTTCAGTGCCTGGTCAATATGCGGCTATGGAAGCTGAAACTGCATTAAGAAACAACTTGCATGTATTCATGTTCAGTGACAACGTACCTAAAGATGATGAAGTACGTTTGAAAGAAATGGCACATGACAAAGGTTTACTTGTAATGGGTCCTGACTGTGGTACAGGTATTATCCATTCATTACCATTAGCTTTCACTAACATCGTTAACAAAGGTGACATTGGTATCGTAGGTGCTTCAGGTACTGGTATCCAAGAAGTCACTACAATTGTTGACCGTGAAGGTAAAGGTGTAACTAACGCAATTGGTACAGGCGGCCGTGACTTATCAACAGAAGTCGGCGCAATCACAATGATGGACAGTATCAAAGCGTTAGCACAAGATCCAGCTGTTAAAGTCATTACAGTTGTTTCAAAACCACCAGCTAAAGAAGTAGAAGAAAAAGTATTGAACTTGCTTCGTAATATCGACAAACCAGTTGTGACATTATTCTTAGGTCACAAACCAGAATACACTGAAGCAAATATTTACCATGCATACACACTAGAAGAAGCTGCACGCGTATCAGTTCAACTTTCTAATGGTGAAAAACCTGAATTCAAACCAGCAACAAAAGAAATCAAAGCAACATTGAAAGATGGCCAAGACGGTATCAAAGGTTACTACTCAGGTGGTACATTAGCAAGCGAAGCAGCAATGCTTGTAAAAGATGCGTTCGACGGCTTAAAAGATGAAACTACAGAAGGTTTCACTTACAAAGCTGGCAACCATGAAATCATTGACTTAGGTGATGACATGTATACACAAGGTCGTCCTCACCCAATGATCGACCCAGGTAAACGTATCGAAAAATTACAAGAAGCTGCAAATGATGAAAACACTGCAGTAATCATGTTAGATAACGTAATCGGTTACGGCAGTCATGATGATATGGCAGGTCAATTAGCACCAGCTATCGAAGATATCATCAGCGAAGCAAAAGCAAATGGTCGTGACATTGCTGTATTAGCAACTGTTGTTGGTACAGAACACGATCCACAAAACTATGAACAACAAATCAAAACATTAGAAGAAGCAGGTGCACAAATCTGCGAAACAAACGATCAAATGGTACGTTCAGCAATCGAATTAACAGGTCATAAAGCTGAACAACCAGAATTGAAAGAAGAGTCATTCGACGCAACTTCAGTTGACTTATCTGTAGACGATAAGATTCTTCAATTAATCAACACAACTCCAAGCGTTATCAACGTTGGACTAAAAAGCTTTGCGACTGCAATTGATGAAAGCGGCGCAGACGTTGTGCAATTCAACTGGAGACCAGTTGCTGGCGGAGACGAAAAGCTAATGAAAGTATTACAATTCTTAAACAACTATGAAGGAGAGTCTGTATAATGGGTTACCAAACAATTGATGAAGCAAACCAAGCTGTCATAGATAAAATGATCGCAGCAGCACCATTCCTAGTTGACGTGGTACCTGCGAAAGATAAAATTCCTGAATTGAAAGAGCATGTTTTACTACATGCGGGTCCACCGATTAAATATGAAAACATGACTGATCCAATGAAAGGTGCATGTATCGGTGCGATCTTATTCGAAGAATGGGCAAATGATGAAGATGCAGCACGTGAATTATTAGAAAACGATAAAATCGAATTCATTCCTTGTCATCACGTGAATGCAGTAGGACCAATGGGCGGTATCACTTCAATGAACATGCCTGTATTGGTTGTTGAAAACAGAGAAAGCGGCAACGAAGCTTATTGCCAAATGAACGAAGGTATCGGCGCAGTATTACGTTTCGGTGCTTACAATGAAACAGTTGTTAACCGTCTACACTGGATGAAAGACGTATTAGGTCCAGTATTAGGTAAAGCTGTTCGTCAAATGGAAGACGGCTTAAACGTTAACGTTTTAATTGCGAAAGCAATCGCAATGGGAGACGAATTCCACCAACGTAACATTGCAGCTTCACTTGCATTCTTAAAAGAAGTTGCGCCAATCATCTCTGAATTAGAAGATGTTGGACCAGAAAAACGTACAGAAGTTATTCAGTTCTTAGCAGACACTGACCAATTCTTCTTAAACGTTGCCATGGCAACAGGTAAAGCAATGATGGACGCAGCTCGTGAAATTCAACACGGTACAATCGTTACAGCAATGTGCCGTAACGGTGAAAACTTCGGTATCCGTATCGCTGGTATGGGTGACGAATGGTTCACAGCACCTGTAAATACACCACAAGGTTTATATTTCACAGGTTATTCATCAGACGATGCTAACCCTGATATCGGTGACTCAGCAATCACTGAAACAATCGGTGGCGGCGGTATGGCAATGATCGCAGCACCTGCAGTTACACGTTTCGTAGGTAGCGGCGGCTTTGCAGATGCCTTAGCAACTTCAGACGAAATGACTGAAATTTGTATTGGTGAGAACCCTAACTTCTCTATCCCGACTTGGGACTTTAAAGGTGCTTGCTTAGGTATCGATGCACGCTTAGTAGTTGAAAAAGGTATTACACCAGTGATCAACACAGGTATTGCACACAAAATTGCCGGCTTCGGTCAAATTGGTGCAGGTACAGTGCATCCACCAATCGAATGCTTCGAAAAAGCAATCACAGCTTATGCTGAAAAATTAGGATTTAATGGATGATTCTCACAGCACAAGCCATTGGCGCAAGTGCAAGCAGAATCTTGAATCATACAACAGAACTTAAAGTACACAGTTGCTTTAAAAAAGGTTTTAATGTGGTGGATAAAGATGACAATCTCATCTTTATCGGTACCACTGAAAATGGGATGTTCCCATTTGGCGTTGTAGTTGATGCATACACTAGAGATCGATTACTACAATCGATTCAGGTGGGTCAAACGTTAAAAGCACATCCACGTGCTTTAGCGTTTGATCGCAATCTACAACTAAATATCAATGTGAATGTATTTAAAGCGAGTCAAAATTTTGAAGCCATTCATTTGAATCAATTAAAGGAGAGTATCCAAGCATTTGATTTTTGTGAATATGCTGACGGTGACTTTAACCCTGCTAAAATGCAATCGATTTATGATGCATTGTCAAACCCACATGGAGATGCGAAGACTGAATTACGCTATTTAATAGGTCGAGGACAAGGTTTGACGCCATCAGGCGATGATATGTTAGTCGGGATGTTGTTTGTTCACTTTATTAGACCGTTTATTCAGCCGCAGCATTTAACAGAAATTGAACAGCTGGTGGATGAACCTTTAACGACATTGGTCAGCCAAACCTTTTTAAAGTATGCCGTTAAACGTATTTTTAGTTCTAAATTAACTGATTTGATGGAAGACGCCTCTAAGTCGACGTTAGAAAAACTTCTCCAAGTAGGCTCATCATCAGGTAAAGACACACTTTATGGGGTTCTGTTGCAAAGTTGAATTTATAGTATAATT
>NZ_KV797492.1:0-1628 GCF_001809385.1 Staphylococcus sp. HMSC055C03 | reverse complement strand
CTGGTACTTGCACCTATGTGAAAATGATTTAATGATAAAGGCGGTGCGTTAAATGAATGAATATAAAGAGGGATATATATTGGAAGAGAAAAATATTCTATTAAAAAAGATTGTTAAAACTAAAGGTGATGGTAGTAAAGGCAATCCAGTCAGAAAAATAACGCAATATTATAGTCAACAAAGAGATCTAATTTTTCAATTAGATCCATTTGTTGATAATGAAATGATTTCATCAGCATCTAACACACTTAATTCAGCTGAAACAAAATGCCCTAAAGAATGAATTAGTTTTTTCATGTCAGTTATATCCTTGTTTTTAATTTTGCGATAATAATGCGTTTCATCATTACCTAGATATGAAATAGCTTTAGCGAGTTTCACTATTGAGTTATTATCAATTTTTTTAATACATTGTGCAAGTGGTTTAGCTTTTATATCATCAAAATTTTCATCTTCTTTCATGTATATTAAGTAATCTTTAACCAAAAACTCAATAGCTTTTCTGTACCCTACTCCAGCTATTTCATTTAGTTTCTTATTTTCAGCTTGCTTGGATTGTAAATAAATCTCTTTGAATTTTGGGGAAATTTTTTCCAATGATTTTGGAAAGGGATAATAAATATCTGGTATTTCAGGATATTCTAATAACTCTGTTCTGTATCCGGCTATCGAGTTATCAAAACGGTAATTAACTTGATACTCCAAACAATAAAATCTTTTACATTTTGGATGAGAGCATTGAAATGTAATTACTAAATTACTTTCTAATTTTGCATTTAAAGCACTATGAAGAGAAACTTTAGGTTCAGCGTAATTATGGCAAATAGGACATTTATCTAAATAATAAAATAAGACATTTAAATAGCTGGTACCGGATTCGTTTGAACATTTTAAAATCGATTTTTCCATGTAAAGCACCTCGCTTTAGTTATTAAATTTAATTATACAAAAATAATAAAAGAAAGTATAGGTAGTATGTATCAAGAGAATTGTCGAACAATTGGAACAAGAGTTACAAAGTAAAAGTGTAAAGGGGTTTGTGATTGATGCAAGCCCCACACGCATTACTGTGTTAGCTGACAGAGCTGATTATGAACGCAACAGGAGGAATTGGAATGAAATACAAATACATGGAAAAACAAGTAGAAGGTGCTAAAGCGTTGGCGGAAAAATACCCACACATGCAAACACATCAAGATATTTATCGAGAGCATGTAGAGGTGCTGGAAAAAGCAAAGGCGTTTGATGAGATAAAAGAATTAATTAATTGGTTTGATGAGATTGAACCTTATGAGTTTAAAGCTCAAGTAGTAAGAATAAAAAGAATTATTAACAATTTGGAGCGTGAAGAATAATGGTAGTTAAAGAAGCATTAAAAAAACTAGAGGAAAAAGGTTTTCAACTTCAAGAAGATAAAGCTATTTTTGAATTAGAAGATGGTACTTTAAAGATTTACATTGACCATGAAGAAGAAACAATAAAAACAGTGTTAAGTGGTTTAAATGTATTTATGTCTGAAGATTTAAAAGATAGAAGTATGGAGAGCATTATGTATGAATTAGCTGGTATTGATGAGGAGGACAAAAACAATGATTAAACTACAAATTAAACTACTCTCAGAAAACGCA
>NZ_KV797491.1:311147-311511 GCF_001809385.1 Staphylococcus sp. HMSC055C03 | reverse complement strand
GATGCGACTAAGACTCCACAAGAGTTGAAAGACGCAGCCAAAGCAATTACTGATGCGCAAAAAGCTTTAGAAGCAAAAGCTAATAAAGATGAGTTGAATAAAGTAATCAATAATGCAGAAGGTTTAACATTAGATCCGACTGACAAAGAAGATAAAGCCGTTCAAGACGCGTTAGCTAAAGCAAAAGAAGTTCAAGCAGACCCTAATGCTTCTCAAGACGCAGTAGATGCAGCGAAAGCAGCTTTAGAAGATGCAATTAATGCTAAAAATGCTCAAGATGCAAAAGAAGCGAAAGAGGCAGCAGATGCTAAACAAGCAGCATTAGACGCATTGAAAGCAGAGCTTGAAAAAGCGAAAGCAATCA
>NZ_KV797491.1:308251-311047 GCF_001809385.1 Staphylococcus sp. HMSC055C03 | reverse complement strand
TGAAAGCAGAGCTTGAAAAAGCGAAAGCAATCAATAAAGACGATTACACACCGAACAGTGTAAAACCGTTAACTGATGCAGAAACAACAGGCCAAGCAATTGTTGATGCTCCAGATGGTAAAACAACTGAAGAAATAGAAGCAGCTACCCAAGCATTGAAAGATGCCCAAGCTGGATTAGTAGCGAAAGCAGATAAAGCGGAACTTGATAAAGCAATCAATAACGCAGAAGGTTTAACATTGGATCCAGCTGACAAAGAAGATAAAGCCGTACAAGATGCATTAGACAAAGCAAAAGCTGTTCAAGCAAATCCAAATGCAACTCAAGATGAAGTTAATGCAGCGAAAGATGCGTTGAACAAAGCAATTGAAGCGAAAACTGCTCAAGATAAAGCAGACGCAGTGAATGCAGCATTAGACGCATTAAAAGCAGAACTTGAAAAAGCGAAAGCAATCAATAAAGATGATTACACACCTAATAGCGTGAAACCATTAACTGATGCAGAAACAGCAGGTCAAGCAATTGTCGATGCACCGACTGGTAAAACAGTAGAAGAAATCGAAGCAGCAACACAAGCATTGAAAGATGCGCAAGTTGGTTTAGTTCAAAAAGCAGATAAATCAGAGTTACAAAATGCTATCGATAAAGCAAACGCAATTGATAATCTTGAAGCGAATGATAAAGAAGATAAAGCAATCTTAGATGCAGTTGCAGCAGGTGAAAATGTAAAAGCAGACGGTAACGCAACACCGCAAGAAGTGGCGGATGCTACGAAAGCAATTAATGATGCAATTGCGGCTAAAGAACATCAAGATGCTTTAGATGAATTGAATAAAGCAATCGAAGATGCAAAAGCTGTTAATAAAGATGACTTCAAACCTAACACAGTGAAACCTTTAGAAGATGCAGTAGCAGCGGGTGAAGCTGCAAAAGCAGATGTGACTAAAACTCCAGAAGAGTTAAAAGAAGCGGCTAAAGCAATTAACGATGCTAAAAATAATCTTGAAGCGAAAGCGAATAAAGATGAATTGAACAAAGCTATTACTGAAGCTGAAGGTTTAACATTAGATCCAAAAGATAAAGAAGACAAAGCAGTTCAAGACGCATTGGATAAAGCAAAAGCTGTTTTAGAAGATCCAAATGCGACACAAGAAACAGTGGATGCAGCGAAAGATGCGTTGAATAAAGCGGTTGAAGCTAAGAAAGCTCAAGATGCAAAAGAAGCAGCTGAAAAACAAGCAGCACTTGATGCATTAAAAGCAGAGCTGGAAAAAGCGAAATCAGTAGATAAAGATGCATACACACCAAATAGTGTGAAACCATTAACTGATGCTGTAACAGTGGGTCAAGCAATTGTTGATGCTCCGAAAGATAAGACTGTTGAAGAAATCAAAAAAGCTACACAAGCATTGAAAGATGCCCAAGCAGGCTTAGTTGCGAAAGCAGATAAAGCGGAACTTGATAAAGCAATCAATAATGCGGAAGGTTTAACATTAGACCCAACAGATAAAGAAGATAAAGCGGTCCAAGATGCGTTAGACAAAGCAATTGCCGTTCAAGAAGATCCAAATGCGACACAAGCAGAAGTAGATGCAGCGAAAGATGCGTTGAACAAAGCAATTAACGCTAAAACTGCTCAAGACAAAGCAGACGCAGTCAATGCAGCTCTTGAAGCGTTGAAAGCAGAACTTGAAAAAGCAAAAGCCATCAACCAAGCGGACTTTACTCCTAATAGTGTTGAACCATTAGTTGATGCAATGGCAGTTGCACAAGGTATTGTGAATAATCCAGAATCTGTAACTGTTGATCAAATCAAAGCAGCTACACAAGCATTGAAAGATGCGCAAGCAGGCTTAGTTGCGAAAGCAGATAAAACAGAACTTGAAAAAGCAATCAATAACGCAGAAGGTTTAACGTTAGATCCAACAGATAAAGAAGACAAAGCGGTCCAAGATGCATTAGAAAAAGCGAAAGCAGTACAAGCAGATGCTAATGCGACACAAGCAGAAGTAGACGCAGCGAAAGATGCATTGAATAAAGCAATCGAAGCGAAAACTGCTCAAGATAAAGCAGACGCAGTCAATGCAGCACTTGAAGCGTTGAAAGCAGAGCTTGAAAAAGCGAAAGCAATTAATAAAGACGATTACACACCTAACAGTGTTGAACCATTAGTAGATACAATGGCTGTGGCACAAGGTATTGTGAATAATCCGGAATCTGTAACTGTTGATCAAATCAAAGCAGCTACACAAGCGTTGAAAGATGCACAAGCTGGATTGGTTGCGAAAGCAGATAAAACGGAACTTGATAAAGCAATCAATAATGCAGAAGTTTTAACGTTAGATCCAGCAGACAAAGAAGATAAAGCAGTCCAAGATGCATTAGAAAAAGCGAAAGCAGTACAAGCAGATCCTAATGCTTCACAAGCAGAAGTAGATGCAGCGAAATCAGCTTTAGAAGATGCAATTAACGCTAAAATTGCTCAAGATAAAGCAGATGCAGTCAATGCAGCACTTGAAGCGTTGAAAGTAGAACTTGAAAAAGCGAAAGCTATCAACCAAGCGGACTTTACTCCTAACAGCGTTGAACCATTGGTAGACGCAATGGCTGTGGCACAAGGTATTGTGAATAATCCGGAATCTGTAACTGTTGATCAAATCAAAGAAGCAACACAAGCATTAAAAGATGCGCAAGCAGGTTTAATTGCGAAAGCAGATAAAACAGAACTTGATAAAGCAATCGAAAACGCAGAAGGCTTAACTTTAGATCCAGCAGACAAAGAAGATAAAGCAGTCC
>NZ_KV797491.1:181485-308151 GCF_001809385.1 Staphylococcus sp. HMSC055C03 | reverse complement strand
CACTTGAAGCGTTGAAAGCAGAGCTTGAAAAAGCCAAAGCAATTAATAAAGACGATTACACACCAAACAGTGTAAAACCGTTAGTTGATGCAATGGCAGTTGCACAAGGTATTGTGAACAATCCGGAATCTGTAAATGTTGATCAAATCAAAGCAGCTACACAAGCATTGAAAGATGCGCAAGCAGGCTTAGTTGCGAAAGCAGATAAAACAGAACTTGAAAAAGCAATCAATAACGCAGAAGGTTTAACGTTAGATCCAAAAGATAAAGAAGATAAAGCAGTACAAGACGCATTAGACAAAGCAAAAGCAGTACAAGCAGATGCTAATGCGACACAAACAGAAGTTGACGCTGCTAAAGATGCATTGAACAAAGCAGTTGAAGCTAAAGCAACTCAAGATAAAGCTGATGCATTAGCTGAATTACAAAAAGCTTTAGATAAAGCACAATCAACAGATAAAACTAAATACACACCTGAATCAGTAGAAAAATTAGATGTATCAGTGAATACTGGTAAAGCGATTGTTGAAAATTCTAAAGAGGTATCAATCAAAGATATTCAAGAAACAACAAAAGCTATCGAAGATGCATTAAAAGCTTTAGAAGTTATTAAAGCTCCTAAAATTGAAAAAGAAACTGATAAAGTTAAATCAACATCAGGTAAATCAGTTGAAAGAACATCTGATAAAGCAGTTAAGAAATCAGAAGGTTCAAAAGCACAAACTAAAGCAAATAAAGCCAAAGTATTACCAAACACAGGTCAAGAAACTCCAGCAGATCCTAAATATGCTACATTAATGTTAGCAATTGGTGGTTTAATGGCATTGTTCGGCAGACGTAAAAAAGAAGATAAAGATAATACAGAAAAATAATCAAATCAACTTTTGAGCACTAAACAGTAAAAGATTTGAGAAAGTATTCACCCCTAGTTGGAATAATCTCCAGCTAGGGGTGTTTGCTTTTTATTAAGTTTTGAAGAATGCATCAATATGAATTATTTATATGACAAGGCTACATTGATTTTATGTACTTTTAACAGATTTATGTTTCTGTCTATTAAGTTCTCATTACATAATTGTAAAAATGAAATTAAAAAACTGAGTTAAAATATATGATTTAGAACCTTAAATGTGAGAGGAATGGTCGGTTTTGATAACAGAGGTATGTATTCACGCCTGTGTTTTCAACAATCAATATGAATTTTGCATTGTTTTCCCAAATAAAAAAGAATGAATTTAACGATATTTTACTACTAAAACATAAAATTTATATCATATACAATTGGGCAATACAATATTATAATAAAGATGTAGTAGAAATATACTAGTATCGGAGGACATCATATGAAAAAATTGGACTTTTTGCCTAACTTAAGAAATAGATACTCTATTAGAAGATTTACTGTAGGCACAGCATCTATTCTAATTGGATCTCTATTATTCTTAGGTCATAGCGGCGAAGCCAAAGCAGCAGAGAATATAAACGATAACAATACAGTTGTAGAGGCTTCTAATGATAGTAGTACGACACAACAAGCACCTGAGGAAAATAACAAAACGTCACTTGAAAAAACAGTTGATGCTACACAACAGCAAACTGATAATAAAGCACAAACGCAAAATGCATTAGAAGAAGTTAAAAAACAAGCTACTACAGAGATTACTTCACTTAAAAATTTAAACAAAGAAGAAGTTGACAGTTATACTCTAGAAGTACAACAAGCAGATTCAGAATCAACTGTCCACGCTATAGTTGAAAAAGCTAAAGCAGCAGCACAAGCAGTTGAACAAAAAGAAGAGTCAATTCAAACACAAAAAACTGAAAATTCAAAAGAATCAACAGAAGTAACTGTTGAAAAAACAAAAGAAACACCTTCTACTGAAGCTGAACCAGTGAAAACAGAAGCAACTGTTGAGAAAGCATCAGAACCTGTTACTGAAAACAAGGAAAAAGCTCCTGAATCAGTAGTAACTCCTGCAACTGAGCCAGCAGTAGAAAAAGCGGTTGAAACAGTAACTGAAACACCTGTATTGTCTACAGTACAAAAAGTAGAAAAAGTAAAAGCAGACTTGAGTAATGACTATGACAGTGCCAAAGTGGATGCAGTTCTAGCAGTTATTGATACTACTGACTTAACACCAGAACAATTAAAATCAGAAGTATTAAGACTCTTACTTGAAGAAGCATCAGCTCAAAAAGACTTATTTAGCCCTCAAGCAACTTTACCAAGAACAGGTGAAGAAGCTTCAGGTTATTCAACAAGAGCAGCTGTTACTGCAAGAGACATCAGAAAATTAGATTCTGCTATTGCATCAGCTGAAAAATTAGAACCATTAAATCCAGATAATCCTTATGACAAAATTATTCAAGAAAAATTGAATATAGCTAAAAGTCTTAAAGGGGATGCAGCTGCTACTCAAGAACAAGTACAAACTGCAACAGCTGAGTTAACGGCAGCAGTTACTCAAAAAGGTTATCAAGAAGCTTTAGCAAAATTGCAAGAAGTTATTAAAGAAGCAAAAGCTGTAGACACAACTTTATATACACCATTATCAGCTCAAAAATTTTTAGAAGCTATTTCAAATGGTGAAGCGAGCGCTGCCGAACCAAAATCTACAGCTACAACTTTAAGCAAAAGAGCGAATGCCATAGAAACTGCAAAAGATGCGCTTATTTTGATTCCTGATAAAACGGAACTTAAAAAATTAATAGATAGAGCAGCTGCAATAACTGGATTAGATTATGGAATTTCAGAAAATGCTGTACTTAAAGATAGATTAAACTTTGCTAAACAAGTTTATGAATATGGTGAAAGTTCACAAGCAGAAGTTGATCAAAAAGCAAAAGACTTACTTCAAATTCTTAATTTTAGAGAATATCAAGAAGCATTAAATCGTTTACAAGCAGCAATCGATGATGCTAAAACTATCAATCAATCAGAATATACACCAGCAACAGCTACTCCATTTGATAGTGCAATTAAAGCAGGGGAATATCTAGCTGCTAATAATGTTATAAGTGTTACAGCGTTAAATACTGATGTGACTATTCCATCACCTGAAAAATTCGATGCAGCAACAAAAGCTATAAAAGATACTAAAGCTCAATTAGAAAGATTAGCAGATAAAACAGAATTAAATAACGCAATTCAAAGTGCAGAATCTGTTGGCCAATTAAATGCAGCAGATCCTGAAGATAAAGCAGTTCAAGATAAATTAGAAGCAGGTAAAGTAGTAAAAGAAGACCCTAATGCAACACAAGATCAAGTTAAAACAGCAACTAACGAATTAAATGATGCGGTCAAACATAAACTTTATCAAGATGCATTAGATGAATTAAATGCAACAATTCAAGATGCTGAAAAAGTAACTAAAGACGCTTATACACCTAATTCTGTAACACCATTTGATTCATCTCTAACTGATGGTAAAACACAAGCAGCAGACACAAATGCAACACCTGAAACTTTAAAAGCATCATCAAAAGCTATAAAAGATGCTAAAAATGCATTAGTTCCAAGAGCAGATAAAGCAACATTGAATCAATCTATTACAACAGCAGAAGCTCTTCAACCATTAGAGGCTGGAGATCCTGAAGATGATGCGCTTAAAACAGCATTAGAAGCTGCTAAAACTGTTCAAGGTGATTTAAATATCGATCAACCTGCAGTTAATAAAGCGAAAACTGATTTAGATAATGCGATAGCAGCTAAAAATTTACAAGATGAATTGGATAAAGAAGATGCTTTAGATGAATTAAGACAAACATTAGAGGATGCTGAAGCTATTGACCCAGCTCAATTTACAACAAGTAGTAATAAAATATTAACTGAAGCTGTGACAAATGCTAAAACTATTTTAGGTTCACCAGGTTCTAAAACAATTGCTGAGATTAAAGCAGCTACAAATGCATTAGTGGATGCACAAGGAGTATTAGTTCCTCAAGCAGATAAAACAGCACTTAAAACAGCAATTAACACAGCTAATGGTTATAACAATCTAAATCCAAATAATCCTGTAGATAAAGCATTACAAGATAAATTAGCAGCAGCAAATGCGGTTAATACAAATGGTGATGCAACAGCTGATCAAGTTAAAACAGCTACAGATGATTTGAATACTGCGATTACAGCTAAAAAAGCTCAAGATGATCAAATTGCTAAAGATGCAGCTGCAAAAAAAGCAGCCCTTGATGCATTAAATGATGAATTGAATAAAGTTAAAGCTTTAGACAAAGCAACATATACACCAAATACAGTGACACCATTAACTGAAAAACAAACAGCAGCCCAAGCCATTGCTGATGCACCGGACACTAAAACAACTGAAGAAATCAATGCCGCAACAAAAGCATTGAAAGACGCTCAAAATGCTTTAGTTCCAAAAGCTAATAAAGACGATTTAAATAATTCAGTTAAAACAGCTGAAGCATTACCATTAAATCCAGCTGATACTGAAGATAAAGCAGTTCAAGATGCATTAGATAAAGCGAAAACAGTTCAAGCTGATGACAACGCAACACAAGATGCGGTTAATACAGCTCAAACTGATTTAGATAACACTGTTGCAGCTAAAAAAGCTCAAGATGCTAAAGATGCAGCCGCAAAACAAGCAGCCCTCGATGCATTAAATGATGAATTGAATAAAGTTAAAGCTTTAGACAAAGCAACATATACACCAAATACAGTGACACCATTAACTGAAAAACAAACAGCAGCCCAAGCCATTGCTGATGCACCGGACACTAAAACAACTGAAGAAATCAATGCCGCAACAAAAGCATTGAAAGATGCCAAAGATGCTTTAGTTCCAAAAGCAGATAAAACTGATTTACAAAAAGCACTCGATACTGCAAAAGCTATTACTGGTTTAGAACCAACTGATAAAGAAGATAAAGCAGTTCAAGATGCTATTGATGCTGCACAAACAGTCAACAAAGATGACAATGCAACACCACAACAAGTGGCAGATGCAACAAAAGCCATCAATGATGCTGTTGCTACAAAAGCGCATCAAGATGCTTTAGATCAATTGAATAAAGCATTAGAAGATGCTGCCAAATTAGATAAAACAGATTATACTGCTGATTCTGTTAAACCATTTTATACAGCAGTAGAAGCGGGTAAAACAGCAGCTGGCGATAACACATCAACAGTTGAAGCATTGAATAATGCGACTAAAGCAGTTCAAGATGCTACTGCACAACTTGTACCAGATAAATCAAAATTAGATACAGCAATTACTGAAGCGAAAGCTTTAGAACCTTTAACTGATTCTAATACAGATCAATTATTGAAAAATGTTTTAAATGCAGCTGAAACTGTTAAAAATAATCCAAATGCGACACCTGAAGAAATCAAAACAGCAACTTGGAATCTTGAAGATGAAATCAATAACAAAAAAGCAGCAGACGCGATTGAAGCTTTAAAATCAGCTGTAAATAAAGCTGAGCAACTTAATGAAGCGAAATATACACCAAATACGTATGAACCGTTAAAAACTGCAATGACTGAAGGACAAAAAATCATCAACAACCCTCCATCTGCTGATACACCAGCAACACTTGCGAAAGCAAAACAAATTGAAGAATTAGTGAATGCTTTGAAAGAAAGAGCAGATAAAACTGAACTTGGCAATGCTTTAGATAAAGCAATTGCATATGGTGATTTAAATCCTAATGATGCAGAAGACAAAGCATTACAAGATGCAGTTACTGCAGGTCAAAAAGTAAATGGTGACGGTAATGCGACTACTGAAGAAGTTGCTAACGCAGTTAAAACAATCAATGATGCGATTGCCGCAAAAGAACGTCAAGATGCTGTAGACGAATTAACTAAAGCTATCAATGACGCAAAAGCAGTCAATAAAGATGACTACAAACCAAATACAGTAACACCATTCGAAACAGCAGTCACAGCTGGTGAAACTGCGAAAGATGACGCAACTAAAACAGTTGAAGAAATCAAAGCAGCTACAAAAGCAATTACTGATGCTAAAAATGCATTAGATAAAAAAACGGATAAAACAGAATTGAACACATCTGTGACAACAGCTGAAAATTTAGGTGCGCTTGATACAAATGATAAAGAAGATAAAGCTGTTCAAGACGCTTTAGACAAAGCTAAAACAGTACAAGCTGATCAAAATGCAACGCAAGAAGCAGTGAATACAGCTAAAACTGAATTAGATAATGCGTTAAATGCTAAAAAAGCACAAGATACTAAAGAAGCTGTTGAAAAACAAAATGCTTTAGATGCATTGAAAGCAGAGCTTGAAAAAGCAAAAACAGTTAATAAAGAACTTTACACTACAAACAGCGTAAAAGTTTTAACTGACTCTGAAACTGCAGGACAAAATGTAGTTGATAATGCAGCTAAGAAAACAACTCAAGAAATTGAGGAAGCAACAAAAGCATTGAAAGATGCTCAAGCAAACTTAGTTTCAAAAGCAGATAAAACAGAACTTGTGAAAGCTCTTGAAAAAGCAAAAACTTTAGGTGACTTAGTCGCGACTGACAAAGAAGACAAAGCCGTTCAAGATGCAGTAACAGCAGGTGAAGCTGTTAACGAAGATCACAATGTAACACAAGAACAAGTTGCTTACGCAACAAAAGCAATTAACGATGCGATTGCTGCAAAAGAACGTCAAGATGCTTTAGATGCTTTAACAAAAGCTATTAAGGAAGCAAACTCAGTATTTAAAGATGAATACAAACCAAACACAGTCACTCCATTAGAAGAAGCTGTTAAAGCTGGTGAAACAGCTCGTGCTGATGCTACTAAGACTGTTGAAGAGTTGAAACAAGCAGCACAAACAATTACTGATGCTCAAAATAAACTTGAACTTAAAGCAAATAAAGAAGAATTGAATAAAGTTGTTAAAACTACTGAAACTTTAGAGCTTAATCCAGCTGATAAAGAAGATAAAGCGGTTCAAGATGCATTAAATACTGCTAAAGAAGTTCAAGCAGATCAAAACGCATCACAAGAAACAGTTGATAAAGCTAAAACTAATCTTGAAAATGCAGTAAAAGCTAAAACAACTCAAGATAAAGTAGACGCATTCAACAAAGCGCTTGATGCATTGAAAGCAGAACTTGAAAAAGTAAAAACTATCGACAAAGACTTCTACACTCCTAATAGTGTTAAACCAGTTACAGATGCTGAAACTGCAGGTCAAACTATTGTAAATAATTCTGCTGATAAAACAGTTGAAGAAATCAATAAAGCAACACAAGACTTGAAAGAAGCGCAAAAACATTTAGTAGAAAAAGCTGACAAAGTTGAACTTGATAAAGTGATCGACACAGCAGAAAATACTGAATTGAACGTTAATGATAAAGAAGACAAAGCGGTTCAAGATGCTTTAGATAAAGCAATCAAAGTACAAGAAGACTTCAACGCAACACAAGAAGAAGTCGACAAAGCTCAATCTGATTTAGCAAAAGCACTTGAAACAAAAGCAACTCAAGATAAAGCTGATCAAGTGAATGCTGCATTAGAAGTATTGAAAAAAGAACTTGAAAAAGTAGCTTCAATCGATAAATATGCATATACTCCAAACAGTGTAGAACCATTAACTAAAGCTGAAACAACAGGTCAAGCTATCGTGAAAAATTCTGCTGGTAAAACAGTTGAAGAAATCAATAAAGCAACACAAGACTTGAAAGAAGCGCAAAAACATTTAGTAGAAAAAGCTGACAAAGTTGAACTTGATAAAGTGATCGACACAGCAGAAAATACTGAATTAAACGTAAATGATAAAGAAGATAAAGCAGTCAAAGATGCTTTAGACACAGCTATCAAAGTTCAAGAAGACTTGAATGCAACACAAGAAGAAGTCGACAAAGCTCAATCTGATTTAGCAAAAGCGCTTGAAAATAAAGCAGCTCAAGACAAAGCTGATCAAGAAAAAGTACAAGCGTTCAACAAAGCACTTGAAGCATTGAAAGTACAACTTGCAAGCTCAAGAACAGTGGTTAAAGATAACTTCACACCAAACAGCGTTGCTCCATTCGAAGATGCACAAGCGGTGGCACAAGGTATCGTAAATAATCCAGAATCTGTAACAGTGGAACAAGTTGTCAAAGCAACAGAAGTCTTGAAATCAACACAATCAAGCTTAGTAACCAAAGCAGATAAATCAGAACTTGAAAAAGTAATCGAAACTGCTGAAGGTTTAGATTTGAACGTGACTGATAAAGAAGACAAAGCTGTAAAAGACGCATTAGATACAGCAGTGACTGTTGAAGCAGATCAAAATGCGACTCAAGAATCTGTGGACAAAGCACAATCTGATTTAGAAAAAGCACTTGAAACTAAAGCGGCTCAAGATAAAGCAGATGCAGTTGCGAAAGCCAAAGCAGACGCTTTAGCTGAACTTGAAAAAGCATTAGATAAAACTGAAACAATTGATAAATCTAAATACACTCCAGAATCTGTTGAAAAATTAGATCAAGCAGTTGTAGATGGAAAAGTCATTGTTGAAAAAGCAGATAATGTTTCAGTTCAAGATATTAAAGAAGCAACTAAAGCAGTTGAAACTGCATTGAATGGTCTAGAAAAAGTTAAAGCTTCTGCGAAAGAAACAGGAAAAACAACTGATTCTACACCAAATACAGCTAAATCTGATACAAAATCTGATGTGAAAGCACAAGATAAACAAACATCTAAAGCTACAAAAGCTACAAAAGAAGGTACAAAAGCTGAAGCAACTAAAGCTAAAGCTGAAAATGCAGGCAAAAATAAAGCGAAAGCATTACCAGAAACAGGTCAAGATGTTTCATCTATCGACCCACAATATGCTTCATTAATGTTTGCGATTGGTGGTTTAATGATGTTCTTCAGAAAACGTAAAAATGAAGACAAAGATAACACTGAAAAATAATCCGTTCTTTCAAAAGAATGATTAAGTAAGTGTGCACCTCTGTGATCGATTTGATATCGAAAGCAGGGGTGCTTTTGTGTTTTTATTGGAATTTTAAGGTAGAGATTTATCTTATTTATTTCAGTGAAATTTGCGCTATAAATCAAAAAAATTCGAAAATATCATACCGTTACGGTTAGTGAGCCTCTTTAATTTATGCTATGATGTTATTGTTAGAAATAATACGAAATTAAGGGGTTATTAAGTTGAATAATCACTATAAATCAGGACAACACGTAAAAGTTAAAGTGACTGGTATTCAACCTTATGGCGCATTTGTAGAAACCCCTGACAACACGGAAGGACTCATTCATATATCAGAAATCATGAATGATTATGTCCATAATTTAAATAGGTTCTTATCTGAAGGACAAATTGTCAAAGCCAAGATACTGTCTATAGATGAAGAAGGTAAACTCAATTTGTCATTAAAAGATAATGACTACTTTAAAAATTATGAACGTAAGAAAGAGAAAAAATCTGTTTTGGATGAGATCAAAGAAAACGAAAAATACGGGTTTCAAACATTAGAAGAACGTTTACCGGTTTGGATTGCGCAGTCTAAGAGAATGATTAGAGAAAATAAACTCTAATCTCATATGAAGGTCAATATACGACATGATAAGCATGTGGTATATTGGCCTTTTATTTATTTTGTCTTCAAAATGATTTGAGCGATTCTTTTTTAATTTATTTATCGGTGCTTTAAAATGAATGCACAAAGATAAATTAGGAGGCACGTATAAATGGATAAGAAATATGAACCATTGTTTGAATCATATACTCTGCCAAATGGAGTAGAGATTAGAAATCGTTTTGTGCTTGCACCATTGACACATGTATCATCCAATGAAGATGGTACCATCTCAGAAGATGAGCTGAAACATATGGAGTTACGTTCTAAAGATGTAGGAATCAGTGTCAGTGCTGCGAGTAATGTGACAGACATTGGTAAAGGTTTCCCAGGTCAGCCTTCAGTGGCGCATGACTCAGATATTGAAGGATTAAAACAATTAGCTGAAGTCATGAAGAAAAATGGCGCAAAAGCACTTGTACAAATTCATCATGCTGGTGCGCAATCTCTACCTAACTTAACACCAGAAGGAGATGTCGTAGCGCCAAGTCCAATTTCATTGAAGAGTTTCGGCCAACAAGAAGAACATCATGCGCGTGAAATTACACCTGATGAAATAGAAGAAACAATCAAAGCTTTCGGTGAAGCGACACGCCGTGTTATTGAAGCAGGCTTTGATGGTGTAGAAATTCATGGTGCGAACCATTATTTAATTCACCAATTCGTTTCACGCCACTACAATCGTCGTCAAGATGAGTGGAGCAAGCCTTATAAATATCCGCTTGCTGTGGTAGATGAAGTGCTGAACACAGTTCGTAAATTCGCAGATAAAGACTTTATTGTCGGCTACCGCTTCTCACCAGAAGATCCAGAAGAAGACGGCATTAAAATGGAACAAACTAAAGAATTATTAGGTTACTTATCTAGCAAACCACTAGATTATCTTCATGCTTCACTGATGGATATCCACTCTAAAACTAGAGAAGGCAAATATGAAGGTAAAACGCGTATTGAGCTCATTCGTGAGTGGATTGACGATAAAATCCCATTAGTAGGTATCGGTTCAATCTTTAATGCTGATGAGGCGCTAGATGCTTTAAATACAGGTGTACAATTCATTGCGCTAGGTCGAGAAATCTTGTTAGATGCTGAATTCATTGAGAAGATTAAAGAAGGACGTACAGAAGATATTATTTCTTACTTTGATCCGTCTCGTGAAGATAATCATAATTTACCGCCAAACTTATGGAAACAATTTGATAATGGTTTCTATCCATTACCGGAAAAAGGTGAACATTAATTCATTGGTAAGTGAAATGAAATCATATTATATGAAAGTTTAAGATTTATATATAAGACTGCACGTATTAATCGTGTGGTCTTTTTTAATTTTTGTGTAGAATCTTCTTTTTCCTGTCGTGACAGTCTTGCGCAATCACACTATTTTAAATTTTCGTAATTTTAAGCATTTTTCCTTTTACATCATAGGAGTTTTATGTAATTATTAGAAATGTAAGGGCTTTCTTATACCATTTTTAATATTAAACAAAGGGGGATTAAAAATGATTCCGTACAAACATGAACCATTTACAGATTTCCAAAAAGCAGAGAACAGAGAGGCTTATGAAAAAGCGCTCAAAAAAGTCGAAGAAGACTTAGGTAAAGAGTATCCGCTCATTATTAATGGTGAACGTATCTATACAGACGATAAAGTAAGATCATTCAACCCGTCGAATAGAGAAGAGACAATCGGTTATGTCTCTAAGGCGAATAAAGAATTAGCGGAAAAAGCATTAGAAGCGGCGAAAGAAGCATTTAAAACATGGCGTACTGTAGCTCCTGAAGTTAGGGCAGATATTTTATTCAGAGCTGCTGCGATTACACGTCGTCGTAAACACGAATTTTCAGCATTGCTTACAAAAGAAGGCGGTAAGCCATGGAAAGAAGCAGATGCTGATACTGCAGAAGCGATTGACTTCATGGAATACTATGGACGTCAAATGTTAGAACTGAAAGACGGTAAACCTGTCAACTCTCGTCCAGGAGAATACAACCAATTTGATTATTTACCAATCGGGGTTTCTGTCGTTATCTCTCCTTGGAACTTTGCGTATGCGATTATGGCAGGTACAACAGTAGCACCTGTAGTAACAGGTAATACGGTATTATTAAAACCATCATCAAACACACCGGTTATTTCATACAAATTTATGGAAGTATTAGAAGAAGCAGGACTTCCAAAAGGGGTAGTAAACTGGATTCCTGGCGATTCTAGTGATATCGGTGACTTCTTAGTAGAAAATAAAGATGTCGGTTTAATTTCATTCACAGGTTCTAAAAATGTCGGTACAAGCATTATGCAGAAAGCATCTAAAATCCAAGAAGGTCAAAACCACTTGAAACGTGTCATTGCAGAAATGGGCGGTAAAGACACAATTGTGGTTGATAGTGAAGCAGATTTAGATGTTGCGACTGATGCGATTGTTTACTCAGCATTCGGTTTCTCTGGACAAAAATGTTCAGCTTGTTCACGTGTTATCGCAGTAGAAGATATTTACGATGACTTATTAGAATGTGTTCAAAAAGCAACTGAAGCTTTAACAGTCGGTGATGCTTCAGACTACAATAACTTTATGGGACCTGTTATTGATGAGAAAGCATTGAAGAAAATTAAAAGTTACTTGAAAGTCGGCGAAGATGAAGGTCGTTTAGTAACTGGCGGTAAAGTAGACGATGAAGTCGGAAACTTTGTATATCCGACAGTATTTGCGGACTTAGCTTATGACAGCCGTGTGATGCAAGAAGAAATCTTCGGACCTGTTGTTGGTTTCAGTAAAGCGAAAGACTTCAATCAAGCGATTGAATATGCGAACGCTACTGAATACGGTTTAACAGGTGCAGTTATTTCTAATAACCGCTTCAAACTCGAACAAGCACGTCAGGACTTCATGGTCGGCAACCTTTACTTCAACCGTGGTTGTACAGGTGCAGTTGTCGGTTACCAACCATTCGGCGGCTTCAAAATGTCAGGTACAGACTCTAAAGCAGGTGGCCCAGACTATCTAGTGCTTCACCTACAAGGTCGTACAGTATCTGAACACCTATAAAATATAACAATATAAACAACTTGAAAGAAGATTGAAGTAAGCAACACAAATCACATTATAGCTCTAGTCGCATTATGCGGTATCTATAATGTGATTTTTTCAAAAATATTTTAAAGTGTGGAAATTATACAATGGAGTGACATTCTATAAGAAAAATAAAAACAAAGGGATATAGAGGAGGAATCATTTATGACAAGAACAGAAGATATTATCAAAAAAACAGAACACTATGGGGCGCGCAACTATACGCCACTTCCAATTGTCATTTCTGAGGCAGACGGTATTTGGGTAACAGATCCTGAAGGCAATAAATACATGGACATGTTAGCGGCTTATTCAGCAGTTAACCAAGGCCACCGTCATCCTAAAATTATTCAAGCACTAAAAGATCAAGCGGATAAAGTGACACTCGTTTCTCGTGCGTTCAACAGTGATAATTTAGGGGACTGGTACGAGAAAGTCAGTGAATTAACAGGCAAAGAAAAAATCTTACCAATGAATACAGGTGCAGAAGCAGTTGAAACAGCGGTTAAAGCTGCACGTCGTTGGTCTTATGAAGTTAAAGGTATTGATCCAGATAAAGCTGAGATTATCGCGTTTAACGGCAACTTCCATGGACGTACGATGGCGCCGGTATCATTGTCTTCTGAAGCGGAATATCAACGCGGTTATGGTCCTTTACTAGAGGGATTCAAAAAAGTAGATTTCGGAGATGTCGATACATTAAAAGCAGCTATTAACGAAAATACAGCTGCGATTTTAGTAGAGCCGATTCAGGGTGAAGCGGGTATTAATGTACCACCTGAAGGTTATATGAAAGCGATTCGTGAACTTGCGGATGAGCACAATGTCTTATTTATCGCAGATGAAATCCAATCTGGCTTAGGTCGTTCAGGTAAAATGTTTGCGACAGACTGGGACGATGTAAAACCAGATGTGTACATTTTAGGTAAAGCACTTGGCGGTGGGGTACTGCCAATTTCAGCTGTAGCAGCTGATCATGAAGTGTTAGATGTCTTCACACCAGGTTCACATGGTTCTACATTCGGTGGTAATCCATTAGCTGCAGCAGTTTCTATTGCGGCATTAGATGTGTTGGTAGATGAAAAGCTCGCAGAACGTTCAAGAGAACTCGGTGATTACTTCCAAGAAGAATTAAGAAAGATTGATCACCCAGCTATTAAAGAGGTACGTGGTCGTGGTTTATTCATCGGTTTAGAACTAAAAGAGAATGCGAGACCATATGCTGAAGCATTAAAAGAACAAGGATTATTGTGCAAAGAAACACACGAAACGGTGATTCGATTTGCGCCGCCATTGATTATTTCTAAGGAAGAAATTGATGACGCATTAGAGAGAATTAAGAAGGTTTTCAGCTGAGTTCAAAAAGTTGTAACAAAAGGAATGAAAACCCTTTAAAAAGGTAGCGCTTATGTTACAATACAAATGAAAGCGAAATCATTGTTAGGAAAAAGAGGCGAGAAGGATTATGACTGAGAACAATAATTTAGTGGCATCGACACAACAAATTATCAAAGAAGCTTTGCATAAATTAGGTTTTGATGACGGTATGTATGATTTAGTGAAAGAACCTTTAAGATTTTTAGAAGTTCGTATTCCAGTAAGAATGGATGACGGTACTGTTAAAACTTTCACTGGCTATCGTGCACAACATAATGATGCAGTCGGACCTACTAAAGGTGGCGTTCGTTTCCATCCGAACGTTAACGTAGATGAAGTAAAAGCATTATCAATGTGGATGACAATGAAGTGCGGTATTGTCGACTTACCATACGGCGGCGGTAAAGGCGGTATCATCTGTGACCCACGTGAAATGAGTATTCATGAAGTAGAACGATTATCTCGTGGTTATGTACGTGCAATTTCACAAATTGTTGGACCTTCTAAAGATATTCCAGCACCAGACGTAATGACAAACTCACAAATCATGGCTTGGATGATGGATGAGTATAGTGCATTAGATAAATTCAACTCACCTGGATTTATCACTGGTAAACCGATTGTGCTTGGCGGTTCTGAAGGACGCGACCGTTCAACAGCATTAGGGGTAGTTATTGCGATTGAACAAGCGGCTAAAATTAAAAACCTTGATTTAAATGGAGCAAGAATTGTAATTCAAGGTTTCGGTAACGCAGGCAGCTTCTTAGCGAAATTCTTATTTGATAAAGGCGCTAAGATTGTCGGTATCTCAGATGCATACGGTGCATTATCTGATCCAGAAGGTTTAGATATCGATTACCTATTAGACCGTAGAGACAGCTTTGGTACAGTAACAAACTTATTTGAAGAAACAATTTCTAACAAAGAACTCTTTGAATTAGATTGCGACATCTTAATTCCAGCTGCAATTGAAAACCAAATTACAAAAGATAACGCACCAAACATCAAAGCGGATATCTTAGTAGAAGCAGCAAACGGACCTACAACTTTAGAAGCAACACGTATCTTACACGAACGCGGTATCTTATTAGTACCAGACGTACTTGCGAGTGCCGGCGGTGTAACTGTGTCTTACTTCGAGTGGGTTCAAAATAACCAAGGTTACTACTGGACAGAAGATGAAGTAAACGAAAAAATGCGTGATAAATTAATCACAGCATTCAATGATATTTATGAATTAGCACAAAACCGTAAAATTGACATGCGTTTAGCAGCATACATTATCGGTATTAAACGTACTGCAGAAGCAGCACGCTATCGTGGTTGGGCTTAAATTTATAGCTCATAACGAAATTAAGACCTTATCAGTGAAAACTGGTAGGGTCTTTTTTTACTTTTAATTTTATAAATCATAACGAATAAAAAAACCATTACCTGATAACGCTCGGGTAATGGTTTTTCGTATTATAATAAAGCTTTTGCGACTTCAATTTGATGACGTACGGATTCTTGTCCTGTTGAACCGTAACTTTTTCTACGTTTCAAACAATTTTCAGGTTTTAAATAACTATAGATTGTTTCATCAATAGTAGGTGAGAATTCTTGATATTTTTCAAGTGGCACATCGAGTAAATAACAATCGTGTTGAATACACCAATAAACAATTTGTCCTACAATCGCATGTGCTTCTCGGAATGGAATATCTTTTTCCACTAAATAATCCGCAAGTTCTGTTGCGTTTGAGAAGTCTTTGTGTACGGTTTCGTTTAAACGGTCTGTATTCACAGTCAATGTAGCGAGCATCCCTTCAAAGATACGTAATGAGCCTGTGACTGTATGCACTGCATCGAATAAACCTTCTTTATCTTCTTGCATATCTTTATTGTAAGCTAATGGTAAACCTTTTAATGTCATCAGCATGCTGACTAAATGGCCAGTAGTACGGCCAGTTTTACCACGAATCAATTCTGCCATATCTGGATTCTTTTTCTGCGGCATGATAGATGAACCTGTTGAAAATGCATCAGATAAAGTGATGAATTTTGCTTCATCTGTTGACCAGAAAATAATTTCTTCAGAGAAACGTGATAAATGAATCATGACAAGCGAAATCGCATTGAGTGTTTCGACAATATAATCACGGTCACTTACAGCGTCTAAACTATTTTCATAAAGTGATGCGAAATCTAAAAGTTCTTGTGTTTTCTGACGATCAATCGGATGTGTTGTACCGCTTAAAGCAGCAGCACCTAATGGATTGATATCGATACGTTTTAAAGCATCGTTAAAGCGGGCTTTATCACGTTCAAGCATCCAGAAATAAGTCATGACATGATGTGCAAAAGAAATTGGCTGTGCACGTTGTAAGTGCGTATAACCTGGCATAATCGTATCGACGTGTTTATCTGCAAGTGAAACAATCGTCTCTTGTAAAGAATGAATCAATTCAATGATTTCTTTGACTGCTTTCTTTGTATAGAGATGCATGTCTGTTGCGACTTGATCATTACGGCTGCGGCCAGTGTGCAACTTACCGCCGACAGGGCCGATACGTTCGATTAATTCATGTTCGATGTTTAAGTGAATATCTTCTAAAGCTTCTGTAAATTCAACTTTACCATCGTGGTAATCTTGTTGGATGTCCTGGAGTCCCTTAATAATGGTGTCGCTTTCTTCAGAAGTAAGGATGCCTTGTTGTGCAAGCATCGTCGCATGTGCAATACTTCCTTGAATATCTTCATCTATTAATAGGTGGTCAAAGTGAATAGAAGCATTAAAAGCATCTACCCACGCTTCAGGTTCTGCTTGGAAGCGACCGCCCCAGGCTTTTTTACTCATGTGAATAACCTCCATGCAACATAGAATTGACTTCAGTCGGCAAGCCGTAAATTTCAATGAATCCTACTGCTGCTTCTTGGTTGAAGGCATCTTCTTTTGTATATGTCGCAAGCTCTTTGTTGTATAGAGAATATGGAGATTTTCTGCCATTTACAACCGCATTACCTTTAAATAATTTCACACGTACTTCACCGCTGACATGTTCTTGAGTTGAATCAATAAATGCTTTTAATGAATCAGTTAAAGGTGAGAACCATAAACCATTGTAGGTTTGTTCTGCGAATTGTTTTTCAATCACAGGTTTGAAGTGTGCCACATCTTTTGTCAATGTGATAGTTTCTAAAGCTTTATGTGCTTTCAGAATGACTTCAGCGCCTGGTGTTTCGTAGACTTCACGTGATTTAATACCGACTAATCTGTTTTCAACATGGTCAATACGGCCGATACCATGTTTGCCTGCTAAGTCGTTTAAATAAAGAATTAAATCATCTAATGGATATGCTTTTCCATCGACTTCTACTGGAATTCCTTTTTCAAACTTCAAAACGATTTCATCAGGTGTATCTGGTGTATCTTCGATTTCTCGAGTTAAATCAAATGCATCTGCAGGCGGTGCTGCGTAAGGATCTTCTAAAATACCACATTCGTTGGCACGGCCCCATAAGTTTTGGTCGATAGAGTAAGGAGAGTCATGGTTGATTGGTACTGGAATGTTATTTTTGATTGCGTAATCAATTTCTTCCTCACGACTCCAACCCCATGAACGTACCGGTGCAAATACTTTCAATTTAGGGTTCAACGCTTTGATGGCTACTTCAAAACGTACTTGGTCGTTACCTTTACCAGTACAGCCATGTGCAATACCTACTGCATCTGTTTTTTCAGCAATTTCAACTAATTTTTTAGAGATTAATGGGCGAGATAATGCTGAAACAACTGGGTATGTGTTTTCATACATTAAATTACCTTTAATTGCATAAGCAACATAGTCATCGCTGAATTCTTTAGTCGCATCAATGATATAGCATTCTACTGCGCCCATATCTAATGCTTTTTGATAAACTTGATCTAAATCTTTTCCTTCGCCGACGTCTAAACAACAAGCAACTACATCGTAACCTTTATCGATCAGCCACTTTACTGCCACACTAGTATCTAATCCGCCTGAATAGGCTAATACGATTTTATCCTTCATAATCTTTACACCTCGTTAGAATAGTTTGAATTTTTTAACATGTTATTATCATAGCAGATTGAAGATGAGAAATAAACCATTATTTTACATAAATATACAAAAAGATGAAATCTCACTCATTTATACCCTATGACAGCAAGGCTTGTTCTAAATGTATGCAAAATTCATAAAAACTATAGAATGTACAACACTTTATTTCCTAGAAAAATAGTAAAAAATGACGATTTTTTCACAATTAAGACGAGTCCTTCAATTTCATAGACAGTTTTATTGATTGTATTATCAGAAATTTAGTAAAATATGAGTGAAATCAAAAAGCAGGAGGCAGTTCAAATGACACATATTGAGCTAGACTATAGTAAAGCTTTAAAATTCGTTGACGAACACGAATTAACACAACAACAAGAAATCGTAAAAACAATTCATCGTGTTATTCACGAAGGTACAGGCGCAGGCAACGACTTTTTAGGCTGGTTAGATTTACCAGTAGATTATGACAAAGAAGAATTCTCTCGTATCTTAGAAGCAGCTAAACGCATCAAAGAACATTCTGATGTATTAGTTGTGATCGGTATCGGTGGTTCTTATTTAGGTGCGCGTGCTGCGATTGAAATGTTAAGTTCAGCATTCAGAACAAGTGATGAATATCCTGAAATCGTATTTGCGGGTAACCACTTATCATCAACTTACTTACATGATTTAATTGAATACCTTGACGGTAAAGATTATTCAGTCAACGTTATTTCTAAATCAGGTACAACAACTGAACCGGCTGTTGCTTTCAGACTCTTTAAACAGTTATTAGAAGATAAATACGGTAAAGAAGAAGCAAAATCACGTATCTTTGCGACTACAGATAAAGAAAAAGGTGCTTTAAAACAATTAGCAACAAACGAAGGATACGAAACATTCGTAGTGCCTGATGATGTAGGCGGCCGTTATTCAGTATTAACAGCAGTAGGTTTATTACCAATTGCAGCTGCAGGCATTGATATCCAAGCGATGATGGATGGTGCTGCTAAAGCGCGTGAAGAATTGAAATCAGATGACTTATCTGAAAACATCGCATATCAATATGCGACATTACGTAATATTTTATACGCTAAAGGTTATACAACTGAAATGTTGATCAACTATGAACCATCATTACAATACTTCAATGAATGGTGGAAACAATTATACGGCGAATCTGAAGGTAAAGACTTCAAAGGTATCTATCCTTCAAGTGCTAACTACACAACTGACTTGCATTCATTAGGACAATACGTACAAGAAGGCCGTCGTTTCTTATTCGAAACAGTGGTTAAAGTTGAAAATCCTAAATTCGATATTACAATCGAAGAAGATGCAGATGATTTAGATGGCTTGAACTACCTTGCTGGTAAAACAATTGATGAAGTAAATACAAAAGCGTTTGAAGGTACATTACTTGCGCACACAGACGGCGAAGTACCAAACTTAGTGGTTAAAGTGCCAAGCATTGATCCAGAAACATTCGGTTATTTAGTATACTTCTTCGAATTAGCTTGTGCGATGAGCGGTTACCAATTAGGTGTTAACCCATTCAACCAACCAGGTGTAGAAGCATATAAACAAAATATGTTCGCATTACTTGGTAAACCAGGTTACGAAGATAAAAAACAAGAATTAGAAGAACGTTTATAATTCTGAAATAAATATAAGACTCTCATATTGCTGACTAGTAATATGGGAGTTCTTTTTTTAGTTTCAAAATACACCTGTTCCCTATATAATAGTAGTAATCGAAGATGAATGAGAGACAGGTGGAGTTATGTCAGCACATCAAATTGAACAGTGGATGCGAGCAATGGGGGACTATGGGGATATACTTGGGTTTTTATTACCGTTTTTAGAATCATTTATTCCTATTTTACCAATGTTCGTATTTGTGTTTGTTAATGTAGATACATTCGGATTATTTTTAGGAATTATAATCTCATGGCTGGGCACATTTTTAGGGAGTTTCGTTGTTTTTTTAATCATACGTTATTTTGCGAACACTAAATTCATGGATAAAGTCAAAGAACGAAAAGAAGTTCAAAAGTTTTTGGGGTTTGTGAATCATCAAGGTGTGACACCTATTTTCATTTTATTGTGCTTTCCATTTACCCCAAGTTCTTTAATGAATGTGGTGGCTGGCTTGTCTCAAATGAAACGTCAGACTTTCTTCATTATATTAGCTGTCTCAAACTTGATTGCGATGGCTTTAACAGGTATTTTAGGCAGAGAAATGCATAGCATTTTAGAAAGCCCGATTCGTGTCGTGTTAGTGATTGTGATTTTAGCTGGACTTTGGATAATCAGCAGAAAGTTGGAGCGTCGTTTCATAAAATAACGAAGGAGATAAATAGTGAGAAAAATTGTAAAATATTTGCTTTCCTTGATAATTGCGATTATTATTGTAATGTTGATTCAAGCTTTTATCTTAATCGGTGCAGTGGTACATTCTAATCAGATGTCACCTGCATTGCATCAGGATGATCGTATTTTGGTCAGTAAAGTACAAACCACTTTCAACCAAATACATAATAGTGATATCATCATGTATCGTCATCAAGGACGTATCTATTTTGGACGAGTCATTGGGACACCTGGTGAGTCTGTCGAAATAAAAGCGGGTCAATTGTATCGAGATGACCAACAAGTACATGAAAGTTATCAGGTACAACATCCTATTCAAACCCTAGCATTACGCAATATTAAACATTCAGAAGGAGATATCTTAGCACCTAAACACTATTTAATATTGAATGATGATCGCTCTGATTTAAACGATTCGAGAAAATTCGGAACGATACATCAACAAGATATTGTGGGGACTATGTTTTTAAGATATTATCCATGGCGTGATTTTAAAATTTCATTTAATGAATAATTGAGGTGTTTTTACAGTGAAAAAAGAATTGAAAGAATGGATTATAGCCATAGCTATCGCATTGGTTTTAATCTTATTGATTTATAATTTTGTTGCTAAATCTTATACTGTACGCGGAGATTCTATGTTCCCGACGTTAAAAGACGGTGAAAAAGTTATCGTCAATGTGATCGGCTTTAAAATGGGCGGTCTTGATAAAGGTAACGTAATTGTCTTCCATGCAGATAAAAACAGCGACTATGTAAAACGTGTCATCGGAACACCTGGTGACAGTGTAGAATATAAACATGATGTATTGTATGTAAATGGTAAAAAAGTGAAAGAACCGTACTTAGATTATAATGAAAAACATAAAAGTTACGATGAAATCACAGGTACACTTCAAGTTAAAAACTTGCCTAACTCAGACGGCACAAATAAAATTCCAAAAGGAAAATTATTAGTCCTTGGGGATAACCGTGAAGTGAGTAAAGATAGCCGTTCATTCGGTTTAATTAAAGAAGATCAAGTTGTCGGTAAAGTCAGCTTACGTTACTGGCCTTTAACGAAATTCAAAGTGAACTTCAATCCAGCAGAAAATTAAATGTTAAGATAGATTAGACGAAAAAGAGTTGATACTTTCATTCAAAAATAAGTATCAACTCTTTTTACATTCATAAGGGAAGAAGCACGAAACTATGAGAACATATGTGCTACAATAAATGACAAAGAGGTGAGAAAGATGACTGAATTTAACGCATATATCGGTCGCGCGGGAACTGGAAAATCCCATGCGATGTTAGACGAAATCAAACAAAAAATGAAACAAGACCCTTTAGGTGATCCGATTATTATCATTGCGCCGACACAAAGTACATTCCAAATTGAACAAGACTTTGTGAAAGATCCAGAGTTAAACGGGAGTTTACGTGCAGAAGTCCTTCACTTTGAACGACTCAGTCATAGAATCTTTCAAGAAATCGGTGGTCTGACAGAAGATTACGTTTCAAAAGGTGCTATGGAAATGATGGTCTTTGATATCTTGCAAGACCAACGTAAATCATTAAATTTATACCAATCGCAAGTTAAGTATTATGGTTTCAGTTCTAAATTGACAGACCAAATCCAAGACTTTAAAAAGTATGCGGTCACACCTGACCAATTAGATTTATTTATCGCTGAAAATCAGCTTCAACCGAGAACACAAGATAAGCTGCATGATATTGCGTTAGTTTATCATCATTTAGAAGAACGATTAAAAGGCAACTTTGTTTCTTCAGAAGATACACTTTATAAGTTTGTAGAATGTATGGAAAACTCTGAGTGGTTAAAACGTGCTGAGATATACATAGATGGTTTCCATAACTTCTCAACACTTGAGTATTTAATGATTGAAACATTAGTTAAACATGCCAAGTCTGTAAATGTTTTACTGACAACTGATGGCAATAAAGACCCATTTAGTTTATTTAGAAAGACATCATCTGTATTAACGCATTTAGAAGAGATTGCGAATCGATTAAATATTAACTTGAACCAACGTCTGTTTACGACACAATATCGCTTCGACAATTCAGATTTAAATCAATTAGAAACACAATTTGACGCACTTCAAGTTAATCCGCAACCAAACAACGGACACGTTAATATTTTAGAAGCTTCTAATGTACGTGAAGAAGTGAATGCGATTGCGCGAGATATTATTCGTAAAGCGCGTGAAGAAAATATCCGCTTCCAAGACGTCGCTATTCTCTACCGTGATGAAGCCTACGCGCATTTAATGGAAAGTGTCATGCCTGAATACGATATTCCATTTAATATTGATACAAAAAAATCTATGACACATCATCCAGTGATGGAGATGCTACGTTCACTCATTGAAGTTATCGAAACAAAATGGAGTTTTGAACCATTGATGCGCTTATTTAAAACACAAGTGCTGACACGTAAATACGAAGATAGTCGTTACCTTACCGATATCTTAGAAAACTTTGTCTTAGAAAGAGGTATTTATGGAAAGCGTTGGATAGATGGCAGCTACTTCAAAATCGAACAATTTAATCAAATGGGCTTAAAGCGCCAACCGATGACAGAAGAAACAGAAGAAGTGTATCGTCGTGTCATTGATTTAAAAGATTTTGTGATGCATCATATTTTAAAATTTGAACAAGGTTTAAGTGAAGCACATACCGCAGTAGAATTTGCGGCTGCTTTCTATAAAGTATGCGAAGCCTTTAATTTACCGAGTCAATTAATGACTGAACGTGATGAGTTAGACTTAGCAGGCAAACATCAACAAGCTGAAGAACTTGATCAAGTTTGGAATGGTTTGATTCAAACATTAGATGATCTTGCGACAGTCTTTGGAGATACTGAAATGTCACAAAAACGCTTCTTAGAATTATTCGATGTCGGCTTAGAACAATTAGAATTCGTCATGATTCCACAAACTTTAGATCAAGTGTCTATCGGTACGATGGACTTAGCAAAAGTAGATAATAAAACGCATGTCTATATTGTGGGTATGAATGACGGCATTATGCCCCAAGCGATTTCTAATTCAAGCTTAATCAGTGATGAAGAGAAAAAATACTTCCAAGAAGAAACGCAATTAGAACTGAGTCCGACAGCAGATATCTTACAAATGGATGAAGCCTTTGTGTGCTATATTGCGATGACACGTGCAACTACTTATGTGACGTTCTCATATAGCTTAATGGGCTTAAATAATGATGAAAAAGAAGCAAGTCCATTTATCCAAAGTATCAAAGATTTATATACGAATTTAGAGGTGCAAAATATCGCCTTTATTGCACAACAAAATCCATTAACGTTAATGGAACACCCACATCAAACAAAAATCAATCTATTTGAAGCTCTTCAAAGTTGGTTGCATCATGAATTAACCGCAGAGTCTTGGTTAGATGCGTATCAAGCAATGATGCATCACGATAAATTGAAACAAGGTTTAAACTATCTGACATCTGCATTGACGTATGATAATAAAACCGTACAACTGAATGAAACACAAACAAAAGATTTGTATGGGTCAACTATTAATGCCAGTGTATCGCGTTTTGAAGGTTACCAAAATTGTCCATTCAAACACTATGCCTCTCATGGTTTACGCTTGAACGAACGTACAAAATATAAACTAGAAAACTTTGATTTAGGTGATATCTTCCATGCGGTTTTAAAATATATTGCGGATAAAGTTCAAGGGGATTTCAAAAACCTGACAAATCAACAGATACGTCAATTAACAACAGAAGCTTTAGAACAAATATTGCCGACAGTGCAATACAATCTATTGAATTCTACTGCGCATTATCGTTATATGTCTCAACGTATCGGTGCGATTGTTCAATCTACATTGACTGCGTTGAAATACCAAGGCAGTTTCTCTAAATTCAGACCTCAAGCGTTTGAAAAATCATTTAGAAGAAAACCGAAAAATCCAGATCAGCTTCAAGCAGAAGCGTTATATACAACACAAGGCATACCGATTAATATCCGTGGCCAAATCGACCGTATTGACACGTATACGAACCAAGACCGCAGTTTTGTGAACATTATCGACTACAAGTCATCAAAAGGCAGTTCAGAATTAGATTTAACTAAAGTGTATTATGGACTACAAATGCAGATGATGACGTATATGGATGTCGTGCTTCAAAATAAAGAAAGACTAAACTTAGCAGCACAAACTGAACCTGGCGGCTTACTTTATTTCCATGTCCATGAACCGCGTGTTACGTTCTCAAATTGGGCAGATATTGATGAAGAGAAACGTCAAAAAGAATTATTGAAATCCTTTAGATTAAGCGGTTTGGTCAACAATGATCCAGATGTGATTGAGGCAGAAGATTCACGCTTAGAACCTCAATTTACTTCTGATATTGTACCGTTGAATATGTTGAAAAGCGGCGCATTAGGTAAAAGCAATCCAGTCGCAGATACAGATACAATTTATAAATTTATTGAACATAATAAACAGAACTTCACACAAATTGCGTCTGATATAATGGATGGCCATACTGAGGTCGCTCCGATGAAATATGATCAAAAGTTACCGTGTCGTTTTTGTAATTATCGTTCCGTGTGTCATGTGGACGGCATGATTGACAGTAAACGTTATCGTACAGTAGATGAAACGATTAACCCGATAGAATTATTGAAAGTAGCATCAGAAGAAGAGGAGGATGACGCATGATACCAGAAAAACCGAATGATGTGATTTGGACAGACGGCCAATGGAAAAGTATTTACGCGAAAGGCCAAGATACTTTAGTAGCAGCTGCAGCGGGTTCTGGTAAAACGGCTGTATTGGTTGAAAGAATTATTCAACGTATCTTACGTGATGAGGTTGATGTTGACCGTTTATTAGTTGTGACGTTTACCAATTTAAGTGCACGTGAGATGAAGCACCGCGTCGAACAACGTATCCAACAAGCATCTTTAGAAAATCCAAGTAATACACACTTGAAAAATCAACGCGTTAAAATTCATCAAGCTCAAATTTCGACGTTGCATAGTTTTTGTTTAAAACTTATCCAGCAACATTATGATGTGCTAGAAATTGATCCGAATTTCAGAACCAGCAGCGAGGCTGAAAACATCTTACTCTTAGAACAAACTATAGATGAAGTATTAGAACAATATTATGATGCGTTAGATCCAGCCTTTATTGATTTAACAGAACATTTATCTTCTGATAGAAGTGATGACAAGTTCAGAAAAATCATTAAGAATCTGTATTATTTTTCAGTTGCGAATCCACAACCGATGGCTTGGCTGTCATCATTAGTAGAACCTTATAACAATACTGACACTCAAGATGAGTACTTAGACTTATTGATCAATATTGCGAAAGTCTATATGTATACGGCACTTGAAAATTTAAATAAGAGTTACGACTTATACCATGAATTCGCAGGTGTTGAAAAACATTTAGAAGTGGTTGAAGGTGAGCGTGCGTTTTTAGCACGTGCTATGGAAGGAGATGTGTTAAACACTGAGTTAATCAGTGAACATCAATTGCCAAAGCGTTTTCCAAGTATTACCAAGAAGCTTAAAGAAGCGAATGAAGGCTTTGAAGACGGCTTAAAACTCGCAAAATCATATTATGATGACTATAAAGCAGCAGTTGAGAAAGTGAAAAAAGATTATTTCTCACGTTCAGCAGAAGATTTAAAAGCAGATATGCAGACGCTAGCACCTAGAGTAGCGGTATTAGCACAAATTACACAAGATGTGATTGAACAGTTCAGCCTCAAAAAGCGTAGTCGTAATATCTTAGATTTCTCTGACTATGAACACTTTGCGTTGCAAATTTTAATGGATGAAGCAGGGAATCCGACTGAAATTGCACGTCATTACCGTGACCGCTTCGACGAAATCTTAGTGGACGAGTATCAAGATACCAACCGCGTACAAGAACAGATTTTAAGTTGTTTGAAACGCGGTGACGAAACAAATGGCAATCTCTTCATGGTTGGTGACGTGAAACAATCGATTTATAAGTTCAGACAAGCGGATCCTAGTTTGTTTATTGAAAAATACAATCGTTTCAATATAGATGGCAGTTCTGGCATGCGCATTGATTTATCGAAAAACTTCCGTTCTAGACCTGAAGTATTATCTACAACCAACTATTTGTTTAAGCATATGATGGATGAAGCAGTCGGTGAGATTATTTATGATGAAGCGGCACAATTGTATTTCGGTGCACCGTTTGATGATAGACCGCATCCATTACATTTAAATGTTTTAGTAGAAGAAGCAGAATCTGAACTTACAGGTGATGAACAAGAAGCGGAATATATTGCAGATCAAGTTGAAACCATTTTAAATCAACATGAAGTCTATGACATTAAGAACAAGACTTATCGTAAACCGACGTATAAAGATATTGTGATTTTAGAGCGTGGATATAGTCGTTCTCGTGCATTGCAGCAGGTGTTTAAAGACCGAGATATTCCGTTTCATGTAAATAGTAAAGAAGGGTACTTTGAACAAACTGAAGTCAGACTGGTCTTATCTTTCTTAAGAACGGTAGATAACCCGCTTCAAGACATCTATTTAGTCGGTCTGATGCGTTCTGTTATCTATCAATTTACAGAAGATGAACTCGCAAGTATTCGTATTGTCAGTCCGAATGATGATTATTTCTATCAATCGATTCAGCATTATATGCAGAGTGAAGAAGCGGATGTGCGCTTAGTTCAAAAACTTCAAGACTTCTTAGATGATTTAGCGTTTTATCAAGCGTTCAGTTTAAAACATCCAGTCTATCAATTGATTGACCGCTTCTACAATGATCGCTTTGTGATTCAATATTTCAGTGGTTTAATCGGCGGTAAAGGCAGACGTGCAAACCTTTATGGTTTATTCAATAAAGCTGTAGAATTCGAGAAATCCAGTTTCAGAGGACTCTTCCAATTTATTCGATTTATTGATGAATTAATCGAAAGAGGTCAAGACTTCGGTGAAGAGAATGTCGTTGGTCCGAATGATGATGTGGTACGTATGATGACCATTCACTCGAGTAAAGGTTTAGAGTTCCCATTTGTGATTTATTCTGGATTAAGTAAACAGTTTAATAAACAGGATTTAAGTCAACCAGTGATTTTAAATCAAAAATACGGATTAGGTTTGACTTACTTTGATACTGAACTAGATATCACGTTCCCATCACTTGCCTCTGTGACACTTAAAGCCATTAATGAAAATGAAATTATTTCTGAAGAAATGCGTTTAATGTATGTAGCCTTAACAAGAGCCAAAGAGCAATTATTCTTAATTGGACGTGTGAAGAGCGAACAAGCATTAGATAAAATGGTTGGTACAGCGATTGCAGGAGATAAATTGCCTGTTAGTTACCGTTTGAGTGCGAAAACGCCATTTGAACTGATTTATCCGATTTATGCGAAATATCAATCTCACAGTATTACTAATGATTTGAAGTTTGAACAAGATATTAATGATTTAGCATTACCGCTTCAACCTAAAGTAGAAATTCAAATCGATGATTATAGTGATATCAAACCAGATGAAACAGAAGAAGACAAAGAGGATTATCGTACGGTGGCAGATATTATTGATTATCAGTCTGGTCAACCAGAAGTAGAACGTCAAATTGAACAACAATTAGCGTTTGAATATCCATATCAAAAAGATATGGTCAAACCGACGAAACAATCTGTATCTGAATTGAAACGTCAGTTAGAAACAGAAGAAAGCGGCACAAGTTATGAACGTGTCCGCCAATACCGTTTAGGTGCTTCGACTTATGAACGTCCGCAATTTTTACGTCAACATCAAAAACGTAAAGCTAATGAAATCGGGACATTGATGCATACAGTGATGCAGCATTTACCGTTTAAAACTGAGCGTATGACTGAAGATGAATTAGATCAATATATTGATCATTTGATTGAGAAGAATATTATCGAAGATGATGCGAAACAGGACATTCGTATGAAAGAAGTTGTTAAATTCATCAATAGTGATCTTTATATGAAGATTGCGCAAAGTGATCAGATTATGCGCGAAGTACCTTTTGTGGTTAACCAAAGTAAAGTTGATCACGAAATGGATCAAAATGAAGATGTTTCTATTATCCAAGGGATGATTGACTTGATTTACCGACAAGATAATCAGTATTACTTTGTGGACTATAAAACTGACGCCTTTAACCAACGAAAAAGTGAAACAGATGAAGAAGTCGGCGAAAAATTAAAAGCGCGTTATAAAGTACAAATGTACTATTATCAAGCCGCACTTGAGACGATTTTAAACACGAAAGTCAAAGGTTCGCTGTATTTCTTCCAATACGGTGAATTAAGATTAGATGACACTTCGCATTAATTCCAAATGGACAGGGTAGAGATAATTAAGAGGATTAGACGTTTAGTTTATATTTTCATATTATCACTCCCTATATTTGGAAGTGTTTATTAAATATTTGTTATTTTTCTGAAAATACAGTTATAATGTAAATTAAGATTGAGATGAGGAGCTGATATTGAATGAAATTTTTATCATTCAAATATAATGATGAAACATCGTATGGTGTGAAAGTAAAACGTGAAGAAGCAGCTTGGGATTTAAGAAAAGTTTTCGCAGATTTTGGTGAAGGCGACTTCCATCCTAAGACTTTATTAGAAGGTTTAGAACAAAACCATACATTAGATTTCCAAGAGCAAGTGCGTAAAGCAGTTGTCGCAGCAACAGATAGTCCAAATTCAGAAGACTATAAAGTACAATTTGCAGACTTAGAATTTTTACCACCTGTGACACCGCCGAACAATGTGATTGCATTCGGACGTAACTATAAAGAGCATGCGGATGAATTGAATCATAGTGTAGAACGCTTATACGTGTTCACAAAAGCAGCATCATCTTTAACAGGTGATGAATCAACAATTCCTAACCATAAAGATATTACAGATACATTGGATTATGAAGGTGAATTAGGGGTTGTTATCGGTAAATCAGGCGAGAAAATTCCTAAAGGTTTAGCATTAGACTATGTATACGGTTATACAATCATTAACGATATCACAGACCGTACAGCACAACGTCAACAAGACCAAGCCTTTTTATCTAAAAGCTTAACTGGCGGTTGCCCTATGGGTCCTTATATCGTTACTAAAGATGAATTACCGACACCTGAAGACGTAAATATTGTCACAAAAGTAAACAATGAAATTCGTCAAGATGGCAATACAAGTCAAATGATTCTTAAAATTGATGAATTGATCGCAGAAATCTCTAAATTTGTTGCTTTACACCCAGGTGATATCATTGCGACAGGTACACCATCAGGTGTTGGGGCAGGTATGAATCCACCTCAATATTTACAACCTGGTGATGAAGTTAAAGTTACAATTGATAATATCGGTACTTTAACTAACTTTATCTCTAAAGAAGAAGAGTAATTAATAATCATCATGCTTTTTAATTAAGCATATTATTATAATAAAGCCCGAATTGAAATGAATTTGTTTCAACTCGGGTCTTTTAATATCCAAAATAGAAAAATTAATTTTCACTTAAAGTTTAAACATAATAAGAAAAGCTCATCACATGTAGTGACGAGCTTTAAATAGTTTATTAATTACCAATGCCGAATAGGCTTGAGATTGGTCCTTCTGGTAAGATAATGCCTAATGCCATTGTGATAATGATTAGAACGATCGTACCCCAGAATAAACCTGTGTGTGAAACTGAACGTTCTTTACGGATTAATGTTACTTCCATTAAAGCAACAACTGCGATACCGCAAATCATTTTTAATGTGAGTAACATATGTGCACTACCTGTTGCAGTAGCGAATTCTACAACAACTTGCCACACACCACTGAATAAGATCAGTACTAAGAACAAACGTAATGCCATGTGCAACGGTTTGTAAGCTTTCTTAGGTGCACCGGGTGATTTAAAACTGAAATAAGCTGCGATAAATAAAATAATCCCGATGACCCAGCTGAAAATGTGTAAATGTAACATGTAATTTCCCCATTTCTTCAATATTCCGTATCTATGATAACATATAACCTTAGTTTAATTATAATGATTATAATTATTTTGAATTTATTTTTGAATGCTTGATGGTTTTATGGATTTTCTCTAAATAATATATATTATTTAGATTGCGCTTTATAACCCACCATATTAATAATATCTTTAGGTGAACTATAAGGCGGCGCATAGGCTGGTTCGAATTCAGTTAGTTCATCAATTGTCATATTGTTTTGCATGGCCATAGATAGTACATCAATACGTTTATCTGCACCTGCTTTACCGACTGCGGCAGCGCGTAAAATACGACGTGTATCTTTGTCGAAATAGACACGTAAATGGACACGTTCTGCGCCAGGGAAGTAGCTGGCATGGTTGTATTGTTCATTTTCAGTCATACCATAATTAAAGTGTTTCAATTCGTTTGGTGAGATACCGACACTCGTTAAAGTATAATCAAAGAATTTCACCGCATTTGCGCCTAAGAAGCCTTTAAACGGCGGAGCACTGTCTAAAGCGATATGTTGTGCTACAATGCTGGCAGCACGATGTGCACCCCAAGCTAGCGGTACACGTGTTGGTAAGTCAACATGACGATAATAGTAAGAGGCAATGTCGCCAATCGCATAAATGTCTTCAAAGTTCGTTTGGAAGTATGCGTTGACTGGGACATAACCATCGTCATCTAATTTGATGTCAGTATCTTTAAATGATTCATTGTTCGGTACAATACCGAGACCTTCAATAATCATGTCGAAGTCTTCTTGTTTACCTGATTTGAAGTGCACCGTTTTACCCTCTACAGTGTCAATTTCTTCATTGAGTCGATAATCAATTTTGCGTTCATCCATCGCATCGAAAATCACTTGGTTCATATCTTGATCCATGAATTTATTGACTTTATCTGAGCGGTGGATTAATACAGTTTCTAAACCGTGATGATATAAGTTTTCTAAGACTTCTAATGAAATGTAGCCGGCACCGACAATCAGCACCTTTTTAACATTATTTTGTTTAATGTAGTTTTCAATCGCATCTGTATCTTCTAGGTTACGTAGTGTAAAGGCCATATCAGTGCCCAGTGGGAGTGAGTTTGCGCGACAACCTGGACTTAAAATTAATTTATCGTAATTGTCTGTGAATGTTTCGCCAGTCTCTCTGTTTTTGACTGTCACTTCTTTTTTAGAAGGATCAACATGTATGACTTCGTGATAGACATGTGCATCGATATCTTTTTGTTCTTTTAAACCTTTAGGTGTGTAATTGAGCAATTGCGAACGATCTGGAATAATACCGCCTAAATAATAGGGAAGACCACAGTTCGCAAAAGTCACATCACGATCTTTCTCATACACCGTTATCTTATAGTCTGAATTTAATCGGCGTAATTGGCTTGCGACTGTTGCGCCGCCAGCGACACCGCCGACAATAATAATATGTGTCATGTTTTTACCTCCAATATGATGTAATAAAAAAACAAGGTTGATACAAAGTGTCATAATAGATTGTCTTTAAAACACTTGCAAACCTTGAATTGATAAGATTTATATTAACAAGAATGCACGTTTGCGTTTTCTTGATAAGGAATATTTAAACTGAAAAAGTCATTTAAATAACGGCCGATACCGTCTTGGTTGTTAGAATAAGTTGTTTCTTTTGCGATGTGTTTCAGTTCATCTAAGCCGTTATCCATCGCTACGCCATGTTTCGCGTATTTAATCATTTCGGTATCGTTATCTTCGTCGCCGAAAGCGATAATGTGATTGCGGTCTACACCGAGTGCATCTTTCACACTATCAATTCCTCTCGCTTTACTTATACCCCGTTTAACAATCTCTATAACTGGGAATGGCGCACCCCAGCGGCGATGTTCAATACTTTCTGCGAAGAAACGTGACAACATTTGTTTTACTCTTGGAATCATATGCTCTTCGGCTTCGATTAAAATAGAAGTCGGTGATTCATTTAATTGGCTGACGATATCTCCAGTCTCAATTTTAGGATTGCCCATAGAGAAACCTTCGAATAGATGTTCATCGTACGTATCGATAAAGACATGGTCTTTTACTTCTGCGATAATATTTTTTACCTGCATATTACGTAATGCGTTAATAATACTTGAGGCCAAGTCTGGATCCAATGTCTCATGTGTGACAGGGAAGTCAGCATCTGTCGGATTATGCACATAGGCACCATTGAAGTTGACAATCGGCGTATTTAAGCCTAATTGGTCATAATAAGGGCGGCTGGCTCTGAAAGGTCTGCCTGTCGCAATCATGATATGGTGGCCTTGTTCTTTTAACGTTTGTAAAACTTTAAATGTATATGTTGAAATTTCTTTTTCATCGTTTAATAATGTTCCGTCTAAATCTAAACAAATTAAATAAGGTTCCATAGTATAATCTCCTTGTGCTTAAGTTGATAAATAAATCTAAATGCGGTTTGACGCATGAAATGGATGAATTGAGTATAAACACTGCTCAATCTCCTTATATGAAACATTGTCTATAAATAGGCTGATTCATTTTTTGTGAATGTATTCCTATAATAGCATTTTATTGGAGTTTTGTCGGATATTTGATATATTGATAATAACCATAATTGCATAAAAGAGGTGAATATAATGGATGAAGCATTAAAAGATAATATCTTAGGTGCATTAGAAAACGTAATTGACCCTGAGCTCGGCATTGATATCGTCAACTTAGGTTTAGTATATAAAGTCAATCTCGAAGACGATGGTTTATGTAAAGTAGAGATGACACTAACATCAATGGGTTGTCCTTTAGGACCACAAATTATTGAACAAATCAAAATGGCGCTTGCAGAAATTCCGGAAATTCAAGATACTGAAGTGAATGTTGTTTGGAATCCGCCATGGAATAAAGATATGATGTCACGCTATGCGAAAATCGCTTTAGGCGTGAGCTAAGAGATATCATGCCAATGATATAAGAAATGAAACGACTTATTTGTTTAAAGCTAATGAAAAATAGCTGAAGACGATAAGTCGTTTTTTTTATCCCGAATTGTACTTGTTCACAAAATTGTTATAAATGAGTTGTGCGACTCATGCTAAATAAAAGATTTATTCAAATAACTATAAAATATCTTGATATTGCAAGAATATTACATTAATATTACAATTGGTAATTATGACACTCACGTGTTCTGTCACATACATAGAGCACAATGAACCACGCAAAATCTTAAATCAGAAAGAAAGGTAAATGCATGACTAATTTGAAACGCAGTTCAGCTCAGAACAGTGCATCACCTGAAAAACCTAAAAAAATGAACTATATGCCTGGTTTAGATGGGTTAAGGGCAATTGCTGTGCTCGGTATTCTTATCTACCATTTAAATAAACAATGGCTTTCAGGCGGATTTCTTGGTGTAGATACGTTCTTTGTTATTTCTGGATATTTAATCACAAGTCTTTTATTAATAGAACATCATCAAACAGGAACGATCAGTTTAAAGCGCTTCTGGTACAGACGTATTAAACGTTTGATTCCAGCAATGTTATTTGTGGTCAGTGTAACTACGATATTCACGTTGTTATTCCAAAGAGATGAAATACTTCGTGTTAAACAAGATGCGATTGCGGCTATTTTTTACGTCTCTAACTGGTGGTATATCGCTAAAGATGTCAATTATTTCGACCAATTTTCATTTGAACCTTTAAAACATTTATGGTCTCTTGCGATTGAAGAACAATTCTATTTATTCTTTCCTTTAGTTTTGATTTTATTACTGGCTAAAGTTAAGAAACATAAACAAATTGTATTGATATTTTGGATTATCTCATTAGCTTCATTATTAGCAATGGTGTGGATTACACATCCTGGCATGAACTTCTCGCGTGTGTACTTCGGTACAGATACACGCTTGCAAACGTTATTACTCGGTGTCATTCTTGCATTTTTATGGCCGCCGAACCGTTTGAGAAAAGATCCACCACTTGCGGTACGTATGTCAGTTGATTTGATGGGAGTTATCTCATTAGCAATTTTAATGACTTTATTTGTCGTTGTAGAAGACCAAAGTTACTGGATTTATAACGGTGGTTTCTACTTGATTTCAGGGATTACACTCTTCTTAATTGCAAGTGTGGTACATCCGAGCGGCTTATTAGCACGCTTTATGGGCAATCCATTATTTGTATATATCGGACAACGCTCATATAGTTTATATTTATGGCATTTCCCAATTATCGTATTATTGCATCGCTACTTTGTAGCAGGACAAATTCCAGTATGGGTGTATGTCGTAGATGTTGTTTTAACATTCATTATGGCCGAAGTGTCTTATCGTTATGTTGAAACACCATTTAGAAAACAAGGCTTCAAAATGTTGTCATTTAGAACGAAATCAAAACGTATTTGGGTTCATTGGCTGGCATTATTAGTCATTGCGATTCCGTTTGCGGTAATTTTAGCAGGTGTCTTTGATCATTACGGTAAAGATAAAACTGCGGATAAAGCGACTCAATTCAATACAAATTCAATTGATAAATATGTGGTACGCCCAGTGCCGTATGGCAAAATTGATTTCTTAGGCAATGGCGGCGGTAAGCAGCCAGAAGAACAAGTTGAAGTATACAATAAAGTGAAACCTTTATTAATCGGTGACTCTGTTATGGTTGATATTGGTGAACGCTTTAAAGAACAAGTACCGCATTCAGTCATTGATGGTAAAGTGGGACGTAATATGTACCAAGCTAAACCATTAATCGAACAAAATTACAGTCACTATAATAAAAAAGGCGACCAAGTCATTATTGAATTAGGTACGAATGGTGACTTCAATAAAGAACAATTAGATGATGTCATCGCATCATTCGGTAAAGCGGACATCTATTTAGTCAACACACGTGTGCCGCGTTCTTATGAAGGACACGTTAACCAATTGATGAAAGAAGCGGCTAAAGAACATAAAAACGTTAAACTCGTAGATTGGTATAAACGTTCGGCAGGACATCCTGAATACTTCGCATATGACGGTATTCATTTAGAGTATCCAGGTGTTAAAGCATTATCTGATGAAATCATTAAAACAATGGGTCTCAGTAAAAAAGACAAGTAAATAGAAACGAATACAAGAACTGAAATCAGAAAATGAATGCTGATTTCAGTTCTTTTCTTATATTTAGAGTGAGTTTGTTATAGGTAAAAGTTTTGTGGTAAGCATATGAGGAATGATTTAAAAAGAAGAGAAAAATTTACTGAAACGAAGCGTTATAAGTTGAAAAATAAAGGGTCGATGCTCTATACTATGTATAAGGTCAAAGAAAGTCAAAGTCAAAAGGACTTGCAAGCATACTGAGTAACAGAGGTGAAGAGAATGGATGCAAATAAGATGACCTATGCCGTGCAAGAAGCGTTACAACAAGCGATTCAACTTGCACAAGACTATGAACAACAAAACGTAGAAATAGAAGCAGTGTTATTAGCTGCCTTAAAAGAAACAGATAGTTTATTTAATAGTGTATTAGAACGTGCCAATATTGATACGAGTGAATTAGCGAACGCATATGATTCAAAATTAAAACGCCATGCGACAGTTAAAGGCGATAATATTCAATATGGTCAATATATCGGCAATGAAACCAATACGCTGTTTAATAAAGCAGAAGCTATTATGAAAGACTATGATGATGAGTTTGTATCAATGGAACATGTGTTGTTAGCAGCCATGGAAGTTGATGACACAACTAAATCATACGTCGGTAATAAAAATGAAGTAATCAAAGAAATTATTAAGAAGATCAGAGGAGGAAATCACGTGACATCACAAAATCCAGAAGCAAACTATGAAGCACTTGAAAAATATGGTCGTGATTTAGTAGAAGAAGTCCGACAAGGAAATATGGATCCAGTTATCGGAAGAGATGAAGAAATTCGTAATACGATTCGTATCTTAAGTCGTAAAACGAAAAATAACCCTGTCTTAATCGGGGAACCAGGTGTCGGTAAAACTGCGATTGTTGAAGGATTAGCACAACGAATTGTGAAAAAAGACGTGCCGGAATCCTTATTAGATAAAACAATCTTCGAATTAGACCTAAGTGCATTAGTGGCTGGTGCAAAATACCGTGGTGAATTCGAAGAACGCTTAAAAGCAGTCTTAAAAGAAATTAAAGATGCTGACGGTCGTATTATTCTCTTTATCGACGAATTGCATATGCTAGTCGGTGCAGGTAAAACAGACGGTGCGATGGATGCAGGCAACATGTTGAAACCGATGTTAGCACGTGGTGAATTACACTGTATCGGTGCAACAACTTTAAATGAGTATCGTGAATATATTGAAAAAGACTCAGCATTAGAACGTCGTTTCCAAAAAGTAAACGTGTCTGAACCTGATGTAGAAGATACGATCTCTATTTTACGTGGATTGAAAGAACGCTATGAAGTGTATCATGGTGTACGTATTCAAGACCGTGCATTAGTTGCTGCGGCAGAATTATCAGATCGTTATATCACAGATCGTTTTTTACCAGATAAAGCAATTGACTTAGTAGACCAAGCATGTGCGACAATTCGTACAGAAATGGGTTCTAACCCAACAGAACTCGACCAAGTCAACCGTCGTGTAATGCAGTTAGAAATTGAAGAAAATGCGCTACAACATGAATCAGACAGTGTCAGCCAACAACGTTTGAAAGAACTTCAAGAAGAGCTTTCAAATGAAAAAGAAAAACAAGCAGCGTTACAATCTCGTGTAGAACAAGAAAAAGAAAAAATTGCGAAATTACAAGAAAAACGTGCAGAACTTGATGAAAGCCGTAAAGCATTAGAAGATGCTGAAAATAACTATAATCTTGAAAAAGCAGCGGAATTGCAACACGGTAAAATCCCTCAATTAGAAAAAGAATTACGTGAATTAGAAGATGCGTTCCAAGATGATCAAGTTGGTGATGAAGAACGTATTATCCGTGAAATTGTGACAGATGAAGAAATCGGAGATATCGTCAGTCAATGGACAGGTATTCCAGTTACAAAATTAGTGGAAAGTGAACGTGACAAATTACTACACTTAAACGATATCTTGCATGAACGTGTCGTAGGTCAAGATAAAGCCGTTGATTTAGTTGCAGATGCGGTTATTAGAGCACGTGCAGGTATTAAAGACCCTAACCGTCCAATCGGAAGTTTCTTATTCCTAGGACCAACAGGTGTCGGTAAAACAGAGCTTGCGAAAGCTTTAGCTTCTAGCTTATTCGATTCAGAAAAACACATGATTCGTATCGACATGAGTGAGTATATGGAAAAACACTCTGTCTCTCGTTTAATCGGAGCGCCTCCAGGCTATGTCGGTCATGATGAAGGCGGTCAATTAACAGAAGCAGTGCGTCGTAATCCTTACTCAGTTATCTTATTAGATGAAGTAGAAAAAGCACACTCTGATGTCTTCAACGTGTTATTACAATTATTAGATGAAGGTCACTTAACAGATTCTAAAGGCCGTAACGTAGACTTCAAAAACACAATCATCATTATGACAAGTAACATTGGTTCGCAAATCTTACTTGAACAAGTGAAAGAAACAGGTGTAATTACAGAAGACACAGAAAAAGCAGTCATGAATAATTTAAATCAATTCTTCAAACCTGAAATCCTGAACCGTATGGATGATATTGTATTATTCCGTCCATTATCAGTAGATGACATGAGCTTGATTGTAGAAAAAATCTTAGCAGAATTGAATATCCGCTTATTAGATCAACGAATTTCAATTGAAGTGTCAGACGCAGCGAAAAAATGGTTGGGTGAAGAAGCATATGAACCGCAATTTGGTGCGCGTCCATTAAAACGTTTTGTACAACGTCAAATTGAAACGCCATTAGCACGTATGATGATTAAAGAATCATTACCAGAAGGTACAACAATTAAAGTTGACTTAGATGATGATGGTTTACAATTTGATGTAGAAAAAGCACAAATATAATGATTAATATAAAGAAACAGCCGTATCGCATTTGATACGGCTGTTTTCATACATAAAAAAATCCAGCAAGAACTTTTGCTGGATGCGAAATGCGGGCTGTTATTGTTTACTGTCTTCTTCTGCAGCAGATGGCTTAATAGGTTTCATTAGTGCGTCTAAAGCAACGATAGCAAATGTAAAGACAACTGCTAAAACTAATGGAAGAACCATATCTAATGTTCCGCCGCCGGCTAAACTGTTTAACACGAAGTTAACCATTTGAAGCAGCAAAACAGACCAGAATAGTACCATAATGTATTTCATCTGTTGTGCCTCCATATTTCATCTTTAGTTCAATTATAAAATAGAGTGATTGCTTTGTATAGTGAAATCAGGAAATTCGACACAAGAGCCAAGTTGTAGAAGATGAAACAACATCACATTTATTGTGATACGCGCGTTCAAATATTATAATAGTGTAAGCAATGTCATGATGGATACGAATAAAGCACTTGTATTCAAAAAGTAGAATATGATAAATTAATACCTGGTATTAAAATTATTTTTAAGAAGGTGTAGAACCATGAATGTGGGTATTAAAGGTTTTGGAACTTACGTTCCAGAAAAAGTAGTAGACAATGCCTATTTTGAATCGTTTTTAGAAACATCTGATGAATGGATTTCTAAAATGACTGGAATCAAAGAACGTAGATGGGCAGGCGAAGACGAAGAAACATCAGATCTTGCTTATGAAGCAAGTGTGAAAGCAATTGAAGATGCAGGAATTAAACCTGAAGATATAGATATGGTAATTGTCGCAACATCAACAGGAGACTTCCCGTTTCCAACTGTAGCTAATATGTTGCAAGACCGTTTAGGTTTAGGAAAAGTTGCGACGATGGATCAATTAGCAGCATGTTCAGGATTTATGTATTCCTTGATTACTGCCAAACAGTACATACAGTCAGGTGACTATCATAATATTTTAGTAGTCGGTGTGGATAAACTTTCTAAAATTACTGATTTAACAGATCGTTCGACTGCTATTTTATTCGGTGATGGTGCAGGTGCAGCAGTAATCGGTGAAGTATCTGAAGGACATGGTATCTTAAGCTATGAAATGGGTTCTGACGGCAGTGGCGGCAAGTATTTATACTTGAACCACGATAACGGCAAAATCTTTATGAACGGTCGTGAAGTGTTTAAATTTGCGGTTCGTATTATGGGAGAAGCTTCTCGAAATGTAGTGGATAAAGCCGGATTAACTGCTGATGATGTCGATATGTTCGTACCGCATCAAGCGAACATCAGAATCATGGAATCTGCTCGTGAACGCTTAGGTATTCCAAAAGAAAAAATGAGTGTATCAGTAGATAGATTCGGCAATACTTCAGCGGCTTCTATTCCGTTAAGTATTGGACAAGAACTCGAAAACGGCAGAATTAAAGACGGCGATGTCTTAGTGCTAGTCGGTTTCGGCGGCGGCCTGACTTGGGGCGCAATTACATTAAGATGGGGAAAATAGGAGGATAAGGTATGAGCAAAGAGCAACGCGTTGTAATTACAGGAATTGGCGCATTATCTCCATTAGGAAATGATGCAGAAACGTCATGGGAAAACGCTTTAAAAGGTGTTAACGGAATTGATGAGATTACTCGTATTGACACATCTGATTACAATGTTCATTTAGGCGGAGAATTAAAAGACTTCAATGTTGAAGATTATATCGATAGAAAAGAAGCACGTCGTATGGATCGTTTCACACAGTATGCGGTAGTAGCGGCACGTGAAGCGGTACAAGATGCGAAGTTGGATATTAATGATAAAACAGCTGACAGAATCGGTGTATGGATTGGTTCAGGTATCGGAGGCATGGAAACTTTCGAAGTGGCACATAGCCAATTGTTAAATCGTGGGCCACGCCGTGTCAGCCCGTTCTTCGTACCAATGTTGATTCCTGATATGGCAACAGGCCAAGTATCAATTGATTTAGGTGCTAAAGGACCAAACGGTTCAACAGTGACAGCTTGTGCAACAGGTACTAACTCAATTGGTGAAGCATTTAAAATTATCCAACGCGGTGATGCAGATGCGATGGTAACTGGCGGTAGTGAAGCGCCGATTACACATATGGCAATTGCTGGATTCAGCGCAAGCCGTGCGTTATCTACAAACAATGACAAAGAAACAGCATGTCGTCCATTCCAAGAAGGCCGTGATGGCTTCGTAATGGGTGAAGGTGCAGGTATCGTAGTGCTTGAGTCGTTAGAATCAGCACAAGCGCGTGGTGCGAAAATTTACGCTGAAATCGTTGGTTATGGTTCAACAGGTGATGCGTATCATATCACTGCACCAGCGCCTGAGGGTGAAGGCGGTTCTCGCGCAATGAAAGCTGCGATGGATGATGCAGGTATCGAACCGAAAGATGTACAATACTTAAACGCACATGGTACAAGTACACCAGTAGGTGACTTGACAGAAGTTCTTGCGATTAAAAATACATTCGGCGATGCTGCGAAAAACTTAAAAGTCAGCTCAACTAAATCAATGACTGGCCACTTATTAGGTGCTACAGGTGGTTTAGAAGCTATCTTCTCAGCGCTTTCTATTCGTGATAGTAAAGTTGCGCCAACAATCCATGCAGTAACACCAGATCCTGAATGTGATTTAGACTTCGTGCCAAATGAAGCACAAGACTTAGACATCACATATGCGATGAGTAACAGTTTAGGTTTCGGTGGTCACAACGCAGTATTAGTATTGAAAAAATTTGAAGACTAATTTTAAATAGACCTAAAAATAAGCCAGATGTTTGGACTCTAAATCAGAGTGCAAATATCTGGCTTTTGTCTTTACTGAAAATACAATTGTATTTTATGCAGAAGCATTCATATTGAATATACAGATGCGATAGTGTAACAAAATGAATGGATTTTTCAGGTTTAATATACAAAAAGACATGCGATTATTACTATATTTCACTGAAAACCCTACAATGAACGTATTAAATTAATAAGAAATACAAAAAATAGATAAATAACTTATGTTGAATTTTCTTGTTTAGTACTAAAAATTTAGATTTTGTCAATGATGTATAATATGTGAAAAGCTTCCTTTGTATATCCTGAATAGACAATTGAAATTAAGTGTGGTAAATAAAACTAGCAATTAAATAGGTAGAAAAAACGGCAAAGTGAAATCACTCTGCCGTTTTTTTGTGGTTAAAAAGTGAAAGTCGCCAGCAAACATAAAATGACATAAACCACATTGACTAAAGTTAAATAGATCGTCCAACGTTCTACAATATAGACCTCTCTTTTAACTTGTTTAGGATTAATAAATTCATCATCAACATGTGCTTTACGATGTTTGGCACTAGACATTTGGTAGCGCAAACGCCTGAAACCATAGCTTGTCGCATCAAAGATACCATCTTGAACTAAGATGAAAACGAAGCCGACAATAAAAAGCAACATACTGACAATGAATAAGATGTCGATAAATTGGGTCCACGTATGTTCGCGAAACAGCCAAATAATCAAACTTAAAACAGGTGAGAATATTGCCCAGAAAATCCATCGGAAATGTTTATTCATATCACGATTACCTCTCGATTCATTAAAAATTTAAAAGTAATTCATCAGCATTTATTTAGTAATAACTATAAAGTTTTTTTAATAGAAATACAAGAAACAAAAAGCACGTAATCTATTGATATTGCTATATTTGTTACACATGTGTGACGGAACTTTTTGTTATAACATTTAAATTATTCAAAAAATTGTGTTGATTTTAAATGTAAAGTACCGATATACTAATATTAAAATATTTCTGATAATTAGAAGGGAATGTTTAATTTGAATCTATAAGGGGGATTGTCAATGCTTAGATATATACTCAAGCGTTTTGGGTACATGCTTATTTCTTTGTTTATCATTATGACTATCACTTTCTTCTTAATGAAATTGATGCCAGGTTCACCGTTTAATGATGCAAAGTTAAGCGCAGATCAAAAGGAGATTTTGAACGAGACCTACGGTTTGAATGATCCAGTCATTGTACAATATTTGCACTACTTAAAGAACGTAGTCACAGGAGATTTTGGGGTTTCATTCCAATATCATAACCAACCAGTGTGGGATTTAATTCAACCTCGTTTGATTCCGTCAATTGAAATGGGACTTGCGGCGATGGTCATCGGGATTGTTTTAGGATTGATTTTGGGTGTTGCAGCAGCAACAAAACAAAATACATGGGTGGATTACTCAGCGACAGTTATTTCAGTTATCGCTGTTTCAGTACCATCATTCGTATTAGCAGTATTATTACAATATGTGTTCTCAGTAAGATTAAGATTGTTCCCAGTAGCAGGTTGGGAAGGTATTTCAACAGCTATTCTGCCATCACTCGCACTTTCAGCAGGCGTACTTGCGACAGTCGCACGATACATACGAGCGGAAATGATCGAAGTGCTGAGTTCTGATTATATTTTACTTGCGAGAGCCAAAGGGAATTCAATGATGCGTGTGCTATTCGGCCATGCATTACGAAATGCATTGATTCCAGTTATCACAATCATCGTGCCGATGTTAGCTGGAATTTTAACAGGGACACTTACAATCGAGAATATCTTCGGGGTTCCAGGACTAGGGGATCAGTTCGTAAGATCGATTCAAACGAATGACTTCTCTGTCATTATGGCAACCACTCTTTTATTCAGTACGTTATTCATCGTATCGATTTTCATAGTGGATATTTTATATGGAATTATCGATCCGCGTATTAGGATACAAGGAGGTAAGAAATAATGGCAGAAGACAAAAAACAACACTTGCATGGAGATTACTCCAATGCAACGTTATCACATACGACAGATGGCGAGAATGCGCCTGACTTTATCTTAGTAGAACAAGATATTGATAAAGAACCAGAAATTCAACGTGAAAGTAAAAACTTCTGGCAAGATGCTTGGAGCCAATTAAGACGAAATAAACTTGCAGTAGTCGGGATGATCGGATTAATTTTAATCATCATCATGGCACTTGTCGGTCCTTTAATCAGCAGCCATGATTATGCTGAACAAGATGTAGACCGCAGAAACTTACCAGCAAAAATACCTGTCTTAGACAAAATACCTTTCTTACCGTTTGACGGTGTAGGTGCAGATGGCAAAGACGCATATAAAGAAGCTGGTGTGAAAGAGAACTTCTGGTTTGGGACAGACCAATTAGGTCGTGACTTATGGTCACGTACTTGGCAAGGTGCACAAGTATCATTATTCATCGGTGTTGTTGCCGCCGCATTAGATATCTTTATCGGTGTAGTTTACGGGGCAATATCCGGATTCTTTGGAGGACGAACAGATGACGTCATGCAGCGGATTATAGAAATCATCGCTTCTATTCCGAACTTGATTGTCGTAATTTTATTCGTATTGATTTTCGAACCTTCAATTTGGACAATTATTTTAGCAATGGCCATTACAGGATGGATTGGCATGAGCCGTGTTGTTCGTGGTGAGTTCTTAAAATTAAAAGGACAAGAATTCGTATTAGCATCACGTACATTAGGGGCTTCTAAAGGGAAATTGATTTTCCGTCATATTTTACCAAATACATTAGGAGCAATTGTTGTAACTTCAATGTTCACAGTACCAAGTGCAATTTTCTTCGAAGCATTCTTAAGCTTCATCGGTATCGGTGTACCAGCACCTAAAACATCACTTGGTTCATTAGTAAATGACGGACGCGCGATGTTATTGATTCATCCACATGAATTATTTATTCCAGCATTGATTTTAAGTTTATTGATTTTATTCTTCTACTTATTCAGTGATGGATTACGTGATGCATTCGATCCGAAAATGCGTAAATAAGGGAGGCAAAAAGGATGTCAGATAAAATATTAGAAGTAAACGACTTGCATGTCTCCTTTGATATTGATGCTGGAGAAGTGCAAGCTGTACGTGGTGTAGACTTTTATTTGAGAAAGGGAGAAACCCTTGCGATTGTAGGTGAATCAGGTTCTGGTAAATCAGTGACAACGAAAGCACTGACAAAACTCTTCCAAGGAGATGCTGGCCGAATTAAAAAAGGCGAAATTTTATTCTTAGGTGAAGACTTAGCACAAAAACCTGAAAAAGAATTAATCAAATTAAGAGGTAAAGACATCTCTATGATTTTCCAAGATCCGATGACGTCGTTAAATCCAACGATGCAAATAGGTAAACAAGTGATGGAACCTCTGATTAAACATCGTAACTATAGTAAATCACAAGCAAAAAAACGTGCGCTAGAGATTTTAGAAATGGTAGGTTTACCAAACGCGAAACAACGCTTTAAAGCTTATCCTCACCAATTCTCAGGTGGGCAAAGACAACGTATTGTCATTGCGACAGCACTCGCATGTGAACCAAAAGTATTAATCGCAGATGAACCGACAACAGCATTAGACGTGACAATGCAAGCACAAATTTTAGACTTGATGAAACGTCTGCAACAAAAAATTGATACATCAATTATTTTCATTACGCATGACTTAGGTGTCGTCGCAAATATCGCAGACCGTGTTGCAGTTATGTACGGTGGACAAATGATTGAAAGAGGAGAAATTGATGAAATATTCTATGACCCTCAACATCCATATACTTGGGGACTGTTATCTTCAATGCCTGACTTAGAAACAGGTAATGATATTGAATTAACAGCAATCCCAGGAACACCGCCAGACTTACTGCACCCACCAAAAGGAGATGCATTCGCACCACGAAGTCAATATGCGTTAGATATCGACTTTGAAGAAGAGCCGCCATGGTTTAAAGTATCACCGACACACTTTGTGAAATCATGGTTGTTAGATGAAAGAGCGCCGAAAGTTGAACCGCCAGAGCTTGTGAAACAACGTCAAAGAAAAATGGCGAATAAGTTTGATAAACCACAACGACAAGAGGGGGTGGCGTTCAATGAAGGATAATCGTGAACAAAAATTTAACGAATCAAATACAGCGCTAGAGCAACAAAAAAATATTGAACAAGAACAAAGGGAAACAGCTGAACAACGTCAACAAGAACCGTCACAAGAAGTGTTGCTTGAAGTTAATAACTTAAAACAATACTTTAATGTCGGAAAGCGTAATGAAGTTCGTGCTGTTGAAGGTATCTCATTCAAGATATTCAAAGGGGAAACATTCGGCTTAGTAGGAGAATCTGGTTGCGGGAAGTCAACCACTGGTAAAGCCTTAATTAAGTTGAATGATGCGACAGCTGGAGAAGTTTATTACGAAGGGGTTAACATACAAGATATTAAAAAGCGTAAAGATATGTTGAAATTCAATAAGAAAATCCAAATGATTTTCCAAGATCCATACGCTTCATTGAACCCGAGATTAAAAGTGATGGATATCGTTGCAGAAGGTATTGATATTCATAAATTAGCAAAGAATACGAAAGATCGTAAAAAACGCGTATATGACTTATTAGAAACAGTAGGTTTAAATAAAGAACACGCGAATCGTTATCCGCATGAGTTCTCTGGTGGACAAAGACAACGTATCGGTATTGCACGTGCTTTGGCAGTTGAACCAGAATTCATCATCGCAGATGAACCGATTTCAGCGCTAGACGTTTCAATTCAAGCACAAGTGGTCAACTTATTGTTGAAACTTCAACGTGAGAAAGGTATTACTTTCTTATTCATTGCCCATGACCTATCTATGGTGAAGTATATTTCAGATAGAATTGCGGTTATGCATTTCGGTAAAATTGTAGAATTAGGGACTGCGGATGAAATCTATAATCATCCTTTACATCCTTACACACAATCTTTGCTATCAGCAGTACCTCAACCAGATCCTGAAAGTGAACGTACAAGAACACGTATTGTCTATAAAGAAGATGCTGAAAAGAATGATGAACGTTCATTACAAGAAATCAATCCAGGACATTATGTCTTTGTGACAGATGAGGAAGCGCAAGAATTAAAACAAAGATTACAACAAACAGTGTAAGGGGGATAAAGCGATGAAGAAAAAATTAATTTCATTAGCCATGATGCTTGCTGCAGCAGCCCTCATACTCAGTGGGTGCAGTCAAGGCGGCGGTATTTATGATGATAAAGGGCAAGTTTATCGAGAAGTTATTTCTCAAGATATGAGTACATTAGATAGTGTATTAGCTTCTGATGAAGTTTCATTCAACACATATAACCAAGTATTTGAAGGTTTATATACATTGGATGGAGAAGATAAAATCCAGCCAGGTGTTGCTAAAGAAAAGCCGAAAAAAAGTAATGGCGGTAAAACTTTAACGATTGAACTTAGAAAAGATGCGAAGTGGTCAAATGGCGATCCAGTTACTGCACATGACTTCGTCTTTGCTTGGAGAAAAGCATTGAAACCTGAAACAGCATCTGAATATGCATATATTATGTATGATTTAAAGAATGCTCAGAAGATAAATGAAGGTAAAATGTCTCCCGATAAATTAGGCGTTAAAGCTTTAAATAAATATAAACTTCAAATTGAACTAACTAAACCGTTACCATATTTTGATCAAATGCTAGCGTTTGGTACATACATGCCACAAAATGAAAAAGTTGCGAAAAAGTATGGCAAGAGATATGGGACAACTGCTGACAAAGTTGTCTATAACGGTCCATTCAAAGTGAAAGAGTGGAAAGTAGAAGATAAAATTCTTTTAGAAAAAAATGAAGATTACTGGGACAAAAAAGCAGTTAAATTGGATAAAGTCAGCTATAAAATTCTAAAAGACCAACAAGCAGGTGCTTCTTTATATGATACGGGTTCAGCAGATGTTACGGAAATAACTTCTGAACAGGTAGATAAATACGAAAAGAATCCTGCACTGTTCAAAAGACTATTTGCTTCTACGTTCTTCTTGAAACTCAATGAAAAAGAACAAAAAGAATTTAAAAACAAAGATATGCGTTATGCAGTAGCACAATCTATCAACAAAAAAGATTACGTTGATACAGTCTTAAATAATGGATCTGCACCATTTGATGGCTTTACAGCTAAGAAAACAGCTATTCTTGAAGATGGTAAAGATTATGCTTCATTGGTAAAATCTCCATTGAAATATAATCCGAAAGAAGCTAAAGCACATCTTGAAAAAGCGAAGAAGGCTCTTGGTAAAGATGAATTCACATTCACTTTAAATACTCAAGATACAGCATCAGCAAAAATTTCAGCACAATTTATCAAGTCTGAAATGGAGAAAAACTTACCAGGTGTAACTGTCAATATTAAACAATTACCATTCAAACAGCGTGTCACAGCTGAATTATCAATGAATTATTCTATGTCTCTATCTGGATGGGGACCAGACTATCCAGACCCGATGACTTTCTTAGACATTATGACTACTGGAAATGCTCAAAACAATACAGATTGGGGCAGTAAACAGTATGATGATATGTTAAAAGAAGCTAATGGACCTTTATTAAAGAATCCAAAAGAGAGAATTAATAAATTGAAAGAAGCAGAAGAATTAATGTTGAAAGAAGCACCAGTTGCACCACTTTATCAACAAGGTAGAGCTTACTTGAAAAATCCACAAATTAAAGGTGTAGTTTATCACCAAGTTGGTGGTAGAGATTCATTGAAAACAGCCTACATCGATAAAGATATCGATAGAAAAACAGGTAAGAAAAAGAAAGATAAAGAGTAATAAACAAAGGGATAATTTTTCACACAATAAGGGGATTTAAATATTGAAACACGGTCAGTTTTGGCCGTGTTTTTCTTTATGCATAATTTAAGAAAATCGTAGTCTTTGACTTTATGTACGCTTAACCCTAGCATGACAAGTAAGAGAGACAAGAACAGGAGAGGGTTATATGTTGCCGGTCAGTATATTAGACCAAACGCCCATTACTAAAAATCAAACGTCACAAGAAGCTTTAAAACAAACGATAGAACTTGCGCAACTTGCAGATCAATTAGGATATACACGTTATTTAGTCGCAGAACATCATAATTTGAAAGATGTGATTGGAACATCTCCAGAAATCTTAACGATGCATTTATTGAATCAAACTAAAAATCTACGCATAGGTTCTGGTGGTGTTATGTTGCAGCATTATCATCCGCTTAAAATAATCGAACAATTTCATTTAATGGATGAATTATCTAACCATCGTGTAGATTTGGCGGTAGGAAAAGCACCAGGAGGATATCCTAAGGTAACTGAGATCTTAAAAGAAGAGTTGAAAGAGAACTACTTTTCATTTGATGAGAAATTTGAGATATTGAATCGCTTGAACACTCAAAATTTTGATAATTCATCTAAATACGCAGGATTAAAAACGTCCAAACGTCAAAGTGAGACCTCAAGTGTACCTGTATATTTACTGGGCACGAGTTTAAATTCAGTAATACAAGCTGCAGAAGCTAAAGTTGGTGTCATCTATGCATTCTTTATTAACGCTGAACAAGAAGCGCTAGAGGAGGCTTTAGAGGCTTATAAATCACGCTTCCCAGAAGGACGCTTTATTGTAAGTATACCCGCAATGGTTACAGCAGTTGGTGATAATCAATTACCATTTCGATTTTCACAACGTCATTTTGAATTGATTTCTAAAGATGGCAGACGCACGGTTTTAAATACTAAAGCACAAGTTGATGATTATTTATCACAAACTGATGAAAAATTTGAAGTGACAGAAAAACGTATGCATATTATTAGTGGGAATAAGGAAGAAGTCCAAAGCAAGTTAGATGAAATTAATAGGAAGCATATGATTGATGAGTGGATGTTGCACATGCCGATTCCAAATCATAAATTGCGTATGAATACAGTAAGACAACTTGCACCAACAAACTAGAAAAAAGGAGCGCTAAGCGTGAATGATACTATAAAAATAACTTCAGCATCACGTGATTTTGATCAAGCTGGACATTTAAGCTATGTCGCGATTGGTGATATGTGTCATGCGATGTTAGGGAGTCAGAATGACCGATTAATTGAACACTATATGCAGAAAATGTATCGCAAGAAAAAGAATCGCTTCAGCTATGAACATACACTTCAAGCAACGATTAATGATAAAGTAGCAGGGTTGATGACATGTATGCCATATCGTGACTTAGAACGAAGTTTAGTTTCGACAGTCATTCAAATTGCTTTGTTAAAACACATTTTTGTGTTTCCGCATATTTTGAATTATTATCAATCTATCTTGTCATTAATTTGTATGCAAGAGGGTGAAGATGATGAGTATCATGTCAGTATGTTATCTGTTTCATCCGAGTTTCAACGTAGAGGTGTCGGACAAGCTTTGTTAGAAGAAGCGGAACATAAAGCTAAAGCAGCAGGATTTAATAAGATTTCGCTAACTGTAAATCAAATCAATTACAAAGCAAATGCTCTATATCAAAAGTTAGGTTATGAAAAAGCGGGTGAAGCAAAAGCCTCAATGATTACATTAAATAGAATGAGAAAACACTTAACTTAATAACATAACTATGACTTTTAAAATGTGATACCGCACATTGACTTGTATAATAGATTGTTGAATGTTAGTATAAAAATGTAAATTAAATATCTCATTGCTAGGGGTGCCGAAATGGCTGAAAGATATACCATCAACCCTTTGAACCTGATCTAGTTAGTACTAGCGTAGGGAAGCGTACATAGATGATTAAGAAACAGAAATTCAATATGACGATAGATGGACATAGAGATATGTTTATTTTTAGTTGTATATGTATAAAATCCTTACGCATTCATAAAATTATGAATGCGTTTTCTTATTTGTCTTGTCTTGATGTTTTATAGGCCTCCTAGCAATGATGCAGGGAGGAATTATTTTATGAAACAAGAAGAAATTGAATTGAAAAAAGGTTTTCCAGCAAGCAGACGTGTCTTTAAACAAGGGGCAGATGAAGATATTCGTGTGCCGTTTCGTGAAATTGAACTCAGTGATACGGTGACAGATTATAGCACACAAAAGAACGAACCTCTTACAGTGTATGATACAGCGGGTGTATATCACGAAGAAGGTTATGAAGTAGACGTCCAAAAAGGTATTCCGAAATTACGTTCTAACTGGATTGAAGCGCGTGAAGATATAGAAGTATATGAAGGACGTAAGGTGCAATCGATTGATAATGGCTTTAAAAAAGAAGGTCATCATAAATTCGTTGAAACGCCATTTAAATATCAGCCTAAACGTGCACAAGAAGGTAAACGTGTGACACAAATGTATTATGCAAAACAAGGTATCATCACAAAAGAAATGAAATTTGTAGCTGCACGCGAAGGTGTCGAACCAGAATTTGTCAGAGATGAAATTGCGAGAGGTCGCGCAATTATTCCTAATAACGTGAACCATCCTGAATCTGAACCGATGATTATTGGTAAAAACTTCCAAGTAAAAATTAATGCGAATATCGGTAATTCTGCAGTGTCTTCATCGATTGAAGCGGAAATTGAAAAATTAGTATGGGCTACACACTGGGGTGCAGATACAATTATGGATTTATCTACAGGTAAAAACATTCATGCGACACGTGAATATTTATTAAGAAATTCACCTGTTCCTGTAGGTACAGTTCCAATTTATCAAGCATTGGAAAAAGTGAATGGTATTGCGGAAGATTTAACATGGGAAATCTATCGTGACACATTAATTGAACAAGCAGAACAAGGTGTAGACTACTTTACTATCCATGCAGGTGTATTACTACGTTATGTTCCATTAACTGTTGATCGTTTAACAGGCATTGTTTCCCGTGGAGGTTCTATTATGGCGCAATGGTGTTTAGCGCATCACGAAGAAAGCTTCTTATATGAATACTTTGATGATATTTGTGAAATCTTAAATCGTTATGATATTGCGGTCTCTTTAGGAGATGGATTAAGACCAGGTTCAATTTATGATGCGAACGATGAAAGCCAAATTTCAGAATTAAAAACATTAGGTGAATTAACAGATATCGCTTGGAAACATGATGTTCAAGTTATGATTGAAGGTCCAGGACATATTCCAATGCATAAAATCAAAGAAAACCAAGATTTAGCAGATTTTTACTGTAAAGAAGCACCGTTCTATACATTAGGACCACTTACAACAGACATCGCACCAGCTTATGACCATATCACATCTGCCATCGGAGCAGCACAAATCGCAAGTCATGGTACCGCAATGCTTTGTTATGTTACACCTAAAGAACACTTAGGTTTACCAAATAAAGACGATGTACGTGAAGGTGTAATTACTTATAAAATTGCAGCACATGCGGCAGATTTAGCGAAAGGCTTGAAAGGTGCATCAGAACGTGATGATGCAATTAGTAAAGCACGTTTTGAATTCCGTTGGATTGACCAATTCAATTTATCTTTAGATCCAGAGCGTGCGCGTGAATATCATGATGAAACCTTACCAAAAGAGTCAGCAAAAGTTGCACACTTCTGTAGTATGTGCGGACCTAAATTCTGTTCAATGCGTATTTCTCATGATTTACGTCAACATCATTTTGATGAGCAAGAAAGACAAGATGCGATGAAAGAAAAAGCGAAAGATTTCGTAGAACAAGGCAGTAAGATTTATCAATAGTTAGAAGCAAACTAATAAAGATAGCACCAGTACAAGAAAATTAATGTACTGGTGCTGTTTTTTTTACTTATAGCGCATGGAAAACCGCAATAAAAACTGTACCGATATAAAAAGTCAAACTCGCGTAAATCCAAAAGTAATTCGTACCGATAGATTCAGCACGTTGTTGAGCATTATGAAAGAACGGAAGGTTACCGTTTTTAATCAATGAAACACCCACAAAGAATGCAAAAACGATAAATGAACCAATAAATAAAATTGTGTTAATAACCATATCGTAATGTACAAAAAGACTATACCCCACATAAATCGTTGCTGCGATACAAGCTACTGTTCTTATTATTGTAGAAAGCATGTGCTACACCTCTCATTCATTTTATATCGTTATTATATAACATTTAAGTTAATAGAGGTATTACTATTTAGATTGTTCAAGGCAAGAAAGATAAAATAAGAAATGCTTTTCTAAATCAATGAGAATGAAATAAAGCAATAAAAATAGTAGCAATAAAGAAACTAAGACTGATTAAAATCCAAAAGTAATTAGGTTTTCTAATTTGAGAGACTTTCTTGTAATGATCAAACAAGGTATCAGGTATTTTAGATTGTTTCTTTTTACTGATTTTTGAATTAAATCGACTAAAAACGTAGTTTAAAAGATGTAAGGAACCGTTAAAAATCAATGGTTTTATAACAAGTAAAGCAAATATTAAAAATGAACATACGAATAAAAGAGAATTAAGTGATTCATTAAAATAGACAAACAAGCTAATCAAACTATATGCAATTAAAATAATTGAGATTGAAATTTTATAGATTTTTGGTTGCAAAGCCAAGCCACCTCTTCGATATGATATGCAATTATTATAGTGTATTTTTATTACTAATGAAATAAAAATCTTTATTGCACTAAACCAAGAAAGTGGGTATAATACGCTTATCAAAAGATTCAGAAAATACAAGCGAGAGAGTGAACAACATGATTAAGTATATACTACAAAGAATAGGCTTTATGGCCATCACGCTTTTTTTAATTATGTCTATCACATTTTTCTTAATGAAACTGATGCCAGGATCTCCATTTAACGATGAAAAGCTGAGTGCTGCGCAGAAAGCGATTATTAATGAAAAATATGGTTTGAACGATAGTTTGCCTGTTCAATATGTACATTATTTAGGAAAAGTAATCAAAGGAGATTTCGGAGTATCTTTTCAATACGATAATAAAGAGGTTTGGTCTCTTATACAACCCCGTTTAGGGCCTTCAATGGAAATTGGATTGTATGCCATGATTGTTGCTGTAATATTCGGTATCTTATTCGGATTGATTTCAGCATTTAAAAAGAATACATGGATTGATTATACATCTACTGTTATTACAGTCTTTGCCATTTCGGTTCCTGCTTTTGTACTTGCTGTATTGCTGCAATATTTCTTGGCAGTGAAATTAGCAATTTTCCCAGTTAGTGGATGGACATCATTAGAGTCTGCTGTATTACCGACTGCTTCGTTAGGACTAGGATTGATAGCAGTTATTGCAAGGTATATCAGATCAGAAATGATTGAAGTGTTGAGTTCTGATTATATTTTATTAGCAAGAGCTAAAGGATTATCAGAACCAAGAATTTTATTTGTGCACGCGTTACGTAATACTTTAATTCCACTTGTAACGGTTGCAATTCCAATGTTAGCCAGCGTTTTAACAGGAACGCTTACAATTGAAACAATTTTTGCCATACCAGGTATTGGTGATCAATTTGTAAGATCAATTCAAACTAATGATTATCCAGTTATTATGGCATTGACATTATTATTCAGTTTCTTATTTGTAGTTTCAATTTTTGTTGTAGATATTCTTTATGGCATTATCGATCCACGAATCAGAACACAAGGAGGTAAAGAATCATGACGCAATTATCATCAGAGACTAAGTCATCAAATGAACTAAAGCGTGTTGATTTATCGAAGTTCAGATTCAGAACGATTGATGTGAACGATATTGAGAAAAATGAAAGAGAATATCATTCGACAGCTAAGCATGTCTGGTTGCAAATTCGTAAAAATAAAGCAGCTTTTTACGGCATGATCGGATTAATCATACTCGTATTATTTGCACTAATAGGGCCACTTGTTAGTTCATATACGTATTATGAACAAGATACAAACAGTGCCAATTTACCGCCTAAAATACAAGGCTTAGATAAAGTGTCATTTTTACCGTTTGATGGTAAGGACGCGAGTGGTCGTGATTTATATGCAGAACAACATGTTGAAAAATACCATTGGTTCGGTACAGATAATTTAGGTCGCGATATTTGGACGAGAACATGGAAGGGTACACAAATTTCAATCTTTATCGGTTTAGTAGCCGCTTTTATGGATGTCACAATCGGAGTGACCTATGGGGCGATATCAGGTTATCTTGGCGGTAAAACAGATTTATTCTTACAACGTTTAATTGAGATATTAAGCTCGATTCCTAACTTGATTGTATTGATTTTATTTGTGCTTATTTTTGAACCATCGATATGGACTATCATTTTAGCCATGAGTGTGACAGGTTGGATTGGGATGAGTCGTATTACACGTGGTCAATTTATGAAATTAAAAAATGAAGAGTTTGTATTAGCTGCACGCTCTTTAGGCGTTTCAAATTTAAAAATTATTTTCAAACATATTTTACCAAATGCAACTGGAGCAATCATTGTAACCTCTATGTTCACAGTACCAAGTGCAATTTTCTTCGAAGCATTTTTAAGCTTTATCGGACTTGGTATCCCAGCACCACAAGCTTCTTTAGGTTCTCTTGTGAATACTGGTAGAAAGTTCTTATTAACATTCCCGTATCAATTGTTTATTCCGGCGATTGTTTTAAGTCTATTAATACTTTGTTTCTATTTGTTTAGTGACGGAATTCGAGATGCATTTGATCCTAAATCAGAATAAACATCAGGAGTGTAACATATGAATAAGATATTAGAAATCAAGAATTTATATATAGATTTTCATTTAGACAATGGCGTTGTTCAAGCCGTTCGTAATGTAAGCTTGAATTTAGAAGAAGGGGAAACATTAGCAATTGTAGGGGAATCAGGTTCTGGTAAATCTGTATTAACAAAAGCTATTACAAAATTATTGCCACCAAGAATAGCTAAAATCAAAGAAGGCAGTGTTATTTTTGAAAATAAAAATCTTGTTGATTTAACGAATAAAGAACTGCAATCAATTAGAGGTAAAGAAATCTCAATGATTTTCCAAGATCCAATGACAGCATTGAACCCAACAATGAAAATTGGAAAGCAAATCACCGAATTATTAAAAGTACATAAAGGGATAGGACATAACGAAGCCAAACAAGAAGCTATCAAAGTACTTGAAAGCGTGGGTGTACCTAATGCGGAGAAACGGTTTAATTATTATCCGCATCAATTTTCAGGTGGGCAACGTCAACGTATTGTTATTGCAATGGCATTAATATTAGATCCTAAAATCATTATTGCGGATGAACCGACAACAGCGCTAGATGTATCAGTTCAAGCAAAAATATTAGAACTATTTAAAGCATTACAACAAGAATATAAAACTTCCATCATCTTTATTACTCATGATTTAGGTGTTGTTGCGAATGTTGCGGATAAAGTAGCGGTAATGTATGCAGGTGAAATTGTAGAATATGGCACAGTGAATGAAATATTCTATGATCCAAAACATCCGTATACATGGGGATTATTAGGTTCAATGCCACATTTGGAAACTGATAAGTCTGTTAAATTAGCCTCAATTCCAGGTTCGCCGCCAGATTTAATGTTCCCACCGGTGGGTGATGCATTCGCAAGACGAAGCGACTATGCGATGGACATTGATTTTGAACAAGCACCGCCAACATATCAATTCAGTAAAACACATTATGCTAAATCATGGTTATATCATGAAGCAACACCAGCATTTGAAGTACCTGATGCAGTTAAAGTGTTGAATGAAGAGTTTGAAGAAGAGACTTTTGAAAAACCTTTACTTCTTCAAGTAGAGGAGGAAAGTAAAGCATGACAGAGCCAATTTTAGAAGTGAAACATGTCAAAAAGTATTTTAATATCGGTAAACCGAATGAAGTGAGAGCGGTTGATGATGTCAGCTTAACGGTTTTTAAAGGAGAAACATTCGTACTTGTTGGTGAATCAGGTTGTGGGAAATCAACACTAGGCAGAACGATTATGCATTTGTATCAAGCAACAGATGGTGAAATTATCTTTGAAGGTAAGGATTCTCAAAAAATAAAATCACGAAAAGAAAAACTGGAATTCACACAGAATGTCCAAATGATTTTCCAAGATCCATATGCTTCTTTGAATCCTAGATTTAAAATTATCGATATTATCTCGGAAGGGTTAGATGTACAAAAGTTACATCAATCAAAAGAAGAAAGAAAACAACGTGTGTTTGAACTGCTTGAATTAGTAGGTCTTAATAAAGAAAGTGCTTATCGTTATCCGCATGAATTTTCAGGTGGGCAACGTCAACGTATCGGTATTGCACGTGCCTTAGCAGTGAATCCTAAGCTTATTATTGCTGATGAACCTATTTCAGCATTAGACGTTTCTATTCAAGCTCAGGTGGTTAACTTGCTTCAAGAGCTTCAAGAAAGCATGGGATTAACAATACTATTTATTGCTCATGATCTATCTATGGTCAAATACATTTCGGATCGTATTGGCGTGATGTATAAAGGTAAAATTGTTGAACTTGGAGATGTGGAAGAAATTTACAAAAATCCGCTTCACCCATACACAAAATCTTTATTATCAGCTATTCCGATTTCAAATCCGAATATTGAACGCCAAAGACAAATAATTGAGTATCATCCTGAAGATGACAGCAACATTGGCTTTAAACGCTCTGAAGCGTTGAAATTATATGAAGTGAAAGATAAACATTTTGTTTATTGTACTGAAGAAAAAGCGAAAGCATTAGCACAACAACTCTAGTATATTAATTCATTAATATAAATTACATCAGAAAGAAGGAAACAACATGAATAAGAAAGCTAAGATAGCTACTGGTATTCTGTCGTCGCTTTTAGTATTGACAGCATGTTCTAGTGGCGGAGGCAACGCAGGTAAAGACGAAAAGACATTGAAAATCGCGGAATCAGCAGATATCCCGACATTAGATCCATCAAAAGCGACTGACGCTGTTGCATTCACACAATTCGAACAAATTTATGAAGGCCTTTATAAAGTAGGTAAAGGAGATGAAATTATCCCTGCACTTGCGAAAGGCGAACCTAAAAAATCAGATGATGGTAAAACATGGACAATTAAACTTCGTGACGATGCAAAATGGTCTAATGGTGATCCTGTTACAGCTGATGACTTCGTATATTCATGGCGTAGAACTGTAAACAAAGACACAGCTGCTGAATATGCTTACATGTTCGAAAACATTAAAAATGCCAAAGAAATTACTGAAGGTAAGAAAAAAGTAGAAGAACTTGGTGTTCAAGCAGTAGACAAACACACATTGAAAATTGAATTGGTTAAAGACTTACCATATATGAAAGCTTTATTAGCATTCGGTAGTTTTTTACCTCAAAATGAAAAATTCGTCAAAGACCATGAGAAAAATTTTGGTACAACTGACAAAGATGTTATCTTCAACGGTCCATTCAAATTGGAAAATTGGAAAAATGAAGACTCTTGGGACTTAGTTAAAAATGATAAATACTACAACAAAGACAAAATCAAATTAGAAAAAGTTCACTATAAAGTTGTTAAAGAAGCACAAACAGCAGTGAATATGTTTGAATCTAAAGATTTAGATTATGTAAGAAGTTTAACACCTGAAAACATCAAAAAATATAACGGCAACAAAAACTATAAAACAACACCTGAATCAGCTGTCTTCTTCTTAAGAGTCAATGAAACTAAGAATAAAGACTTAGCAAATGAAAACTTAAGAAAAGCTATTGCGAAATCAATCGACAGAGAAACATTCGTTAAAAAATTATTAGACAATGGTTCTGCAGCGACTGATAAATTAACAGCAAAAGGTATCGTTAAAGAAGATGGTCGTGATTACACTGATGGCGTTAAATCATCTTTAAGCTATGATGCTAAAGAAGCAAAAGCATACTATGAAAAAGCTAAAAAAGAATTAGGTAAAGATAAATTTGAAATTGAATTCTTAACATACGACAAAGATAATGCAATTACTGAAACAGAATTTATGAAAGCACAAATCGAGAAAAACTTACCTGGTGTGACTTTAAAAATCAAACAATTACCATTCAAACAAAAATTAAAAGTAGAATCTGAGAAAAACTATGACATTTCATATGCTGGTTGGGCTCCTGACTATCCAGATCCAACAACATTCTTAGATTTATTCAAAAAAGACAGTCCACACAACCAAACTGGTTATGCTAGTGATGAATATGATGGTTTATTAGAAAAAGCTAACTCTGATACAGCGCTTAAAAATCCTGCTGAACGTTTAAAAACTTTACAACAAGCAGAAGATAAAGTATTAGAAAGTGGTAACGTTGTACCATTGTATCAACGTGGTCTAGCTCAACTTTTAAGAACTAATGTAAAAGGATTAGAAAATCATCAAGTAGGTCCTGATTACAGCTTAGATAAAGTAGAATTGAAATAATTGAATAAATAAGATTAAGCACTGTTACTTTTTTAGTAATGGTGCTTTTCTTATGAATAAAAAAACAAGCACTCACAAGAGCACTTGTTCAATAGGTCACTATTTATCTTTTGCGTTTACGGCCTAAGCCCATCGCATTTTCCATTTTTTGTAATGTACGTGAAGAAGCTTTAATAGCTTTGTCTCGACCAAGATCTAAGATTTCATCTAGTTTATCTGAATGGTAGTAATCGTTATAGCGTTCTTGGAATTCTGTTAAGAAGTTTTTAACGACTTCTGCTAAATCACCTTTAAAGTCGCCATAACCTTTGCCTTCATAACGTTTTTCAAGGTCTGAGAATGATTCGTCAGTTAGGCTTGAATAAATAGAAAGAAGATTGCTGATACCTGGTTTATTATCTTTGTCATATTTAATGATACCATCTGAGTCAGTTACAGCACTTTTGATTTTTTTAGCTGCTGTATTTGGATTGTCTAATAAAGAGATGTAGTTTTTTGTATTATCATCACTTTTACTCATTTTTTTAGTAGGGTCTTGAAGACTCATGACACGACCACCGATTTTCGGCATACGTACTTCTGGTTTTACTAAGACATCGTTGTAGCGGCTGTTGAAGCGGTCTACAAGATTTCTTGTTAATTCAAGATGTTGTTTTTGGTCTTCGCCGACAGGTACGATATTCGTATTGTAAAGTACGATATCAGCTGCCATAAGTGGCGGATAAGTTAAAAGACCAGCAGGGATACCTTCTGTTTGTTTAGATGATTTATCTTTGAATTGTGTCATACGTTCTAATTCGCCTACAGAAGAAATAGTTGTCAGCATCCATCCTGCTTGAACGTGTGCAGGAACCTCTGATTGAATAAATAATGTTGATTTTTCTGGGTCGATTCCTGATGCTAAGTAAATTGCGGCTAATTGACGGATGCGCTCACGCAATTTCAGTCTGTCCTGCGGTACTGTAATCGCATGTTGATCTACGATGCAGAAGAAACAATTATAATCATCTTGGACTTCACTGAATTGTTTAAGTGCACCGATGTAGTTGCCTAATGTTGGAATTCCACTTGGTTGAATTCCTGAAAATAGAGTTTCCATTTAAGATGCCCACTTTCTTACGTAATATAGTAATGGTTTCATTATAGCAGTATTTTAAATATTTGTAATGTGTGTTAAAATATAGATGTAGCTAAATTTTTAACCTCATACCCGTGTGGCATTTTATATTCAAAATATTGAAAAGCTATCGTCATTTTAGCTATTCGATCTCAAGAATTCGGTATGTTTTAAATTTTCTATAAATAATCCTTTTTTTCTCATTTAATTTTAATGTTGAAAGGGTATACTTTAATCATAGAGTTAAGAGAAGGAAATTTTAACGTGTAGACAAAGTTTAAGTTGAAAGTAACACGAGTTATTTGGACATAGATGAGTACTGCGTTTTGATTTTAGATAAATTCCTTAACTAAATCAACAAAATCAATGAATTTAATTCATGATAAATAGGAGAGTGAGATGTATGGTAACACTATTCACATCACCAAGCTGCACATCTTGCCGTAAAGCGAAAGCATGGTTACAAGAACATGACATTCCGTATACGGAGCGTAACATTTTTTCAGAACACTTAACAATTGATGAAATTAAACAAATCTTAAAAATGACAGAAGACGGAACAGACGAAATTATTTCAACTCGTTCTAAAACATATCAAAAACTAAACGTGGACATTGATTCATTACCACTACAAGAATTATATACAATTATTCAAGATAACCCAGGCTTATTACGTCGTCCGATTATCTTAGATGAAAAACGTTTACAAGTTGGTTATAACGAAGATGAAATTCGTCGTTTCTTACCAAGAAAAGTGCGTACGTTCCAACTACAAGAAGCGCAACGTATGGTAGACTTATAGGATTTAAAATCCAATTAAATGAATGTGAGGGGCTGCAGTGCAAAAGTACTGTGGCTTTTTGCATGTAATAAAAAAGATCAACTACTGATATAAGTAGTTTTTATAGAGTGTTTTCAGGGAATATGTTATTATAATAGGCCAACGGTAGAGCAGTTATGCCTTTATAAACAAATAAATTGTAATTTGCACACCGTTTTTATACAATATGGGTACTATTCTAGGTTGTCGACAAAGTAGACGCTGCCTAGACTCTAGAAAAGTTTGTCTAAAGTCTAGATATTGCTATTCATCGACTGTAAGGAGTGAGATGATATGAGAATAGAGCGCGTAGATGATACAACAGTTAAACTTTTCATAACGTATGGTGACATTGAAGCAAGAGGTTTCAAAAGAGAAGACTTATGGACAAACCGTCAACGTGGTGAAGAATTCTTCTGGTCAATGATGGAAGAAATCAATGAAGAAGAAGACTTTGTAGTTGAAGGTCCATTATGGATTCAAGTACATGCTTTTGAAAAAGGTGTGGAAGTCACTATTTCTAAATCTAAAAACGAAGAAATGATGAACTTAAATGATGATAGTATGAACAGTGAATTCGATCGTCAATTAAACGAATTGCTTGAACAGACTTTCGAAGAAGAACATGAAGAAGCTGAACAAAAACAGCAATCACGTTCAAATCGCTCTCAAGCAAGAGATCGTTTCCAACAACCACGTCGTACTAATGGTCGTTTAGTTATTGTTAAATTTGAAGATTTAGAATCTGTCATTGATTATGCACATCACCATAATCAACCAACTGATGACTTTGAAGATTTATTATATATGTTGAATAACGAATATTATTATGCAATTCATTTTGATGACAGCGTAGTAGAAGAAACAATCAATGACTTCTACAGTCAATTGTTAGAATTTGCAACGCCAAGTGATCATTCTGAAGTTTATTTAAATGACTACGGTAAAATCATTATGAGCCATAATGTAACTGCACAAGTACGTCGTTTCTTTAACGATACAACAGAAGCATAATATAAATTTAATTGATTAAACCTGTCCTTGTTGGACAGGTTTTTTCTATTTCCTGGGAAATGGAATGACAACGTTGAGGTGTAGAAGTTTTGTTTTGAATTTGTATTGTTTCTTCTATACAAGTTAATAGAGGTAATGACGTGCAAAATAAACGAAATAATGAGAAAATCTAAGTATTGACATTAGCATAAGAGGAGGCTTTTTTTATGAGTCAACAATTAACAAGAGAACAACAAGAACAAAAATATCCTGAGTATACTTGGGATCTAACAACAATCTTTGAAAGCGATGAAGCATTTGAAGCAGCGTTTAAAGAAGTAGAAGGCTATTTAGGTGCTGAAGAGAAATTCAAAGGGCACTTAGGGGACAGCGCTGAAACGCTATATGAAGCATTAGCTTTAGAAGATAAAATTGAAACTGAACTTGAAAAGGTCTATGTCTATGCACACTTAAAACAAGACCAAGATACAGGCAACGATAAATATACTGGCTATGAAGCTCGTGCGCATCAACTTGCGATTAAATTAAGCTCAAGCTGGAGTTTCTTAGTACCTGAAATCTTACAAATTGATGAAGAGACAATTCAAAAATTCATCGATGAAAATAAAGACTTAGAACGTTATGCCTTTGATTTAAAATTAATTAATGAAGAACGTCCGCATGTCTTAAGTGCAGATAAAGAAAAATTATTAACAGAAGCGCAAGATGCTTTATCAACACCATCTAACGTATATGGTATGTTCAGTAACGCAGATTTAGAATTTGAAGATGCGGTAGATAAAGATGGTAATAAACACCCATTAACTCAAGGTACGTTTATTAAATATTTAGAATCTGATGATCGTGAACTTCGTCGTTCAGCATTCAGAAACTTATATAAAGCTTATGGTGCTTACAACAATACTTTAGCAGCGACATTAACAGGTGAAGTGAAAAAACATGTGTTCAATGCGCGTACACACAATTATAAAACTGCTCGTGAAAAAGCTTTAAGCAACAACCATATTCCTGAAGCGGTTTATGATAACTTAGTTAAAACAGTACACAAATATCTGCCATTATTACATCGTTACACTCAATTACGTAAAGATGTTTTAGGTTTAGAAGATATGAAAATGTATGACCTCTACACACCATTAGTGAAAGATATCAAATTTGAAATGCCTTATGATGAAGCTGTGGAATGGATGTTAAAAGCTTTAGAACCAATGGGTGATGAATATTTAGATGTCGTTAAAGAAGGTTTAAATAATCGTTGGGTCGATGTGTATGAAAACAAAGGTAAACGCTCAGGCGGTTATTCTTCAGGTGCACATTTAACAAACCCATTCATCTTATTAAACTGGTCAGATACAGTCTCAGACTTATTTACATTGATTCATGAGTTTGGTCACTCAACGCATAGCTACTTCAGCAGAAAATTCCAACCATCTAATCATAGTGATTACTCAATCTTCGTCGCAGAAGTTGCTTCTACAACAAACGAAGCATTGTTGAGTGATTATATGGAGAAAAATTTAGATGATGAGCGCAGATTGCTCTTATTAAACCAAGAATTAGAACGTTTCCGTGCGACATTATTCCGTCAAACAATGTTCGCAGAGTTCGAGCATAAAATTCACCAAATTGAAGAAGCAGGGGAACCACTAACTGCAAATCGTATGAATGAAGAATATGCGAAATTAAATCGTGAATACTTCGGTGATATTGTAGAAACTGATGAAGATATCAGTAAAGAATGGTCACGTATTCCGCACTTCTATATGAATTATTATGTTTATCAATATGCGACAGGTTACAGTGCAGCACAAAGTTTAAGTTATCAAATCTTAAATGAAGGTAAACCTGCAGTAGATCGTTATATCAATGAATTCTTGAAAAAAGGAAGCTCTAATTATCCGATTGAAATCTTAAAAAATGCAGGTGTAGATATGACAACACCAGAACCAATCGAACAAGCATGTAAAATGTTTGAACAGAAATTAGATGAATTTGAAAAACTAATTAAAGCGTAAAGTTTGTGAAATCGTTTACAATATGACAAGTTTGTGACAAAAACGTTTTCATGGGTTAAGCGCCTTGAAATAGGGTTTGGCACGTGGTATATTATGACCATGAAATTAATCACATAACAAACATACCCCTTTGTTTGAAGTGAAAAATTTCTCCCATCCCCTTTGTTTAGCGCCGTGTATTCAGACACGGCGTTTTTTTTATGCTTAAATTTAATAAAGTGAATTTTAAAATTTTATAGATACATATAGAAAAGCGCCGGCAGTCATGGTAGGGGTTACCATGAAACTGCCGGCGTCTTGTTTATTGCGCGATAGGTGTAGAGAGATGTATTTTAGATAAGGATTAACCTTTTTCTAAAATATAAGGCTGAGAACTGCCCATACGATCAGCATTGATCACTTGATAGCTGACGTGTTGTAAATCTTTTTTCTTTAAACAAATGACAAAATCTGAGTCAGATGTCGGCGTTAAGGCGATTTCGTCATCTGTTGTACTGATAGATTTAATTTCATAAACATCTTCTAAAGTGCTTGGGATTGAATAAAGTATACGTATATCTAAAGAGAGGGTATCGTCTTGACTTAGCCACTCTCCTTGGAAATGATTTAACAGCGTTTCTTCTGAATCAGATAACGAGTTGAGATATTTCACATTAATACTAGTTGTTTCCATATTAGCTATCCGTCCTTTTAGAAACCAACAACAGAACCGTACCAGTGGTAATGGTCACCATTAGACACAGGAATCACGTTACTGTCTGCTGGTTGTAATGAATAATCACGATCCCAAGGATTCCAGAATACAATGACTTGTTGGTTATCTGCAGTAACTGCGTTACCTACAACTGCCATTGCATGTCCAGCATGCATACCTTGAGTCGCTTCAATTTGTTTTCCTAGTATTGCTATACCCTTATTGTCCTTAGTATATTGGTCTACCATATTAAAACTTGGCATTCCATTATAATAAGATGTATTTTTACCTTGAGCACGGCCGTATTGAATCATTTCATCTGCAGTCAAACCAGTGAATTGGAATGCTTGACCAGATAGTCCGGGGTGGATTTGATGCATAACGTCTTGTGCTCTATATTGGCTTGTGTTTTTAGTAGCGTTTAATAATGCAACCATTGTATAACCTGCACACCAACCATTGTTGCCTTGTTGTTCACGAATTTGGAAGTTAGGTAGTAAGTTGACATATTTAGTCGCAACACTGCTGTGTGTAGCTTCTGTTTGTGTCGCATTAACGGTTTGTTTTAATTCTAAATTCGGAACTGCAGGTGTTGACGGTTTTGTTTTATCATTTGGTAATTTTGTTTGCATGACTAGATCTAAACGTTTGTCATGTTCAATGTAGTAACCGTCTTTATTTGTGAATATTGTAATAGGGGTATTGTTTTGGCGATATTGATTTAATTCGTCAGAGATGAATTTTGAAATACGCACACTATAGTTGGCATTATTTTTATTTGCGTGTACGTCATTTTCACTCTTAGGCGTTACAGTGAGGATATACTTAATTGTGTCGCCTTGCATAACAGGGTAGTAGAAGTTGCCATCCTCTTGGCCATTGAATTTGTAGATTTTAAAGGAGTGACCGAGTTTGAATTCTCCGTTATTACCGGAACGATCAATTTGAGAAAGGGCTTGTGCATAACTTGAGAAGTGTTGTTTCGCTTCTTGTTTTGCTTGACCCGGAACATCGGTGTTATCAACTTTAATTTTAAGTGAATCGGATGAAGCATTTGCGGTAGTTGTTTGTTGTGTGACGTATGACAATGCACCGCTGATGACCATGATGGCTGCAAGCAGCAACATGGAAGCATTTTTGAAAAATGTTTTTGCTATATTCAATTGCTATTCCTCCATTCAATAAAATTGATTTGTGAAATATCTCATTTTTAATATAACATAAAAGAATTTAAAAAATAGGGTAGTTTTTAAGTATTTGATATTACTATCGGTTTCTAGTTTGTGATAAGAATAATTGATAATTTTATTAAATGAAAACAATTGAATATGATTGGGTTGTGCGGGTTTAAATAAAATAAAAAAACACTTGTCGCAATGACAAGTGTTCCACTCGAGCTATTATTTAGCTTTCCAGAATTCTCCTTCTGGACTGCTTAATTTTTCAATTTTTTGTTGTAAAGCTAGTTTTTTCAATTCTTTTTGCAGCAATTTTTTCGGCCATTCATAGATTGTTAGTAACTCTTCTAGTGTAACGAATTGCTGTTCTTGAATATACGTTTCAAGTTTAGGCGGTAATTCCTTTTCTATAGGTGTGCCCATTAATTCATTAATGATATAAGTATAAATGTGGTAAGGATATAAGCCTTCGACTTTTAAACCTTCTTCGGTTACATCTTCATTGAAAAAGACAAGAGAAGGTGCTTGATCGACTTCCATTTCTCTCGCAATATGCAAGTCGACTTTCAGACTTTCAGTGAGCTTTCCACTCTTTAAATCTTCTTTGAATACGTCATAATCCAAACCTGCATTCTTCGCAGACGCTTCAATCATATTTTCAGTGATAATATCACGTTTCGGTATAATTTCATTCTGCATTAAATGAATAAAACGTTCTGCACGTGCACGCCCTTGAAGTTCAGCAGCTTTATATGCCAATGCGATATTATCGTTTTCTGAACTACTTTGAGCTTGGCACTTCGTCAGTATGCGTAAGGATGGGTTTAATATATGACGAATACGGATATATTGTTTATATTCAACTCTTAATTTAGATAGTATTGCGGATAGTTTAAAACAATCTTCATCAAACGGATCGAAGAAAGAATAAATTTCTATCTTGCTCACAGGTGAAAGGTTCATTTCATCTTGTCTATGATTACATATTAACTTTAACTCTTCAGACATCTCATTCACCTACAATTAATTTTCAGAATTAACCATATGATTTGCGGTCAATCGCAATCTTTCATATAGGTATTCATCAACACCCGCACGCAGCTCTGCATGTTGAATCGCTTTATTCATATTTTCTAACCAAGCATCTCGTTCAAAGGTTGTTATGCGAAAATCCATATGTCTCATTTTTAACATCGGATGGCCATGTTCTTCAGTATAAAGTGCTGGGCCTCCTAGAAACTGCGTTAAAAATTGTTTTTGTTTTCGACTGGTTTCCGCAAAATCACCAGGGAAGAGGTGGTTGATTCTTTCATCTTGTTCAACAAGAGAATAAAAGTAATCTATCATGTGATATAGACGTTCTTGGCCTATTACTTCGTAAGGTGTCAAAGCCATTTTCTCACCCTGTTTCTTTAATATATATCTAATATAACATGAATTTTTACAATTAAAAGTAATACGACTTTTGACTGAGTGCTACCGAATTGTGCTTAATGATTATTTGTTTTTTACTTCAAAAAAGCGAGCGACTTTATTTTTAGGAATATACGATTGAATATTGAAATCTTGTAAGATTTCTTGAAACTTCTTCAAACCTTCTTCGGGTTGTTCCACTTCAAATTCAAGCTCGAAATCCTCAGTACCAAGGTATTCGCTATGATCTAGTACAAGGAGACCTTCATCAATCTCTGTCTCCATGCGGTGGGTAGTTAATGCCCCTAATACATAAAGTTGTGTAACATCTATACCTGTTTCTTGTAAGACAGAATGAATCGGATCTGGCAGTTTGTCAGGTGTAAGATGCATGTCTTGTTTTGGCACGACTTCAGTCATGTGATTATATTCAGTTAAACCTACTTTAGCAGGTACTTTTAATGTCATTTCATACGTGTCATCAATTTCACGAATTCTGAGTGCCATCAAGTGTTCAGCTAAAGCGAAATCCGGTGTATCAATATAATGATTTTTTTGCGTAAAAGGTTTTAATGTATTAAAATATCTATTTCTTAATGCTTCGTATTGATTATGTGTCAGTAGTTGCTTATATTCGATTTCTTGATTAATAGTCATCAGTTCACCTCTGTGACTATATATTATGGACGATTTGAAAACTATTTGAAAGTATTTCAATTTATAGGCTTCGTGATACAAAGCATTTAGGTTGTGTAATGAGTGATGTACATATGTTAAAATAAGTAGGAATAACACAAGGAGGATTTAGGTTATGCGTATTTATGTGAACGAAATAAAAGTGAAAGATGATGGCATTTATTGCTATACAGATAAATCGACAGAAGGGTTGACTGAAGCAGGGCAAATGCTCGTTGATAGTGACAATTACGGGTTTGCTCATATCCTTGATGATGGACAATCCTATTCCTATCTTATCTTTGTGCAAGAGACTTGGTCTATGCTTCATGAAAATAAGGGGAAAGCAATTTATGTAAATGACGATTTAAAATTAGAACAATTTGACCAAGAGTTAGATTATATCTTAAGTAATATCAAAGGGAACTCAAACTATGGTAAGGATTTTGTGGCGGAAGTCGAAAAAACGTTTGAGTTAGAGTGAAGCGGAGTGAATCGCAATGAATCAATGGGATCGATTTTTAGCACCTTATAGACAAGCAGTTGAAGAACTTAAAGTAAAATTAAGAGGTTTGCGTAAAATTTATGATTTAGAAGCCGATGCGTCGCCAATCGAATTTGTAACCGGACGTGTGAAGCCGTTGACAAGTATTATTGAAAAAGCGACTGAGCGCGATATATCATTTGATCATCTGCATGAAGAAATGTATGACATCGCTGGTTTACGTATTATGTGCCAGTTTGTGGATGATATACCCGTTGTCGTTAATCTGCTTAGACAACGCAGAGACTTTAAAGTTGTTGAAGAAAGAGATTATATCAACAATACAAAAGAAAGCGGCTACCGTTCATATCATGTGATTATTCAGTATCCGATTGAAACGTTGGATGGGCAACGTTCGATATTAGCTGAAATTCAAATCAGAACGCTAGCGATGAATTTTTGGGCGACTATTGAGCATACTTTACGTTATAAATACGATGGAGACTATCCTCCTGAAATTCAAAAACGCTTAGAAAATGCGGCAGAAGCTGCCTTTTCACTAGATGAAGAGATGTCTGAGATCAAAGACGAAATACAAGAAGCACAACGTTACTATTCTAAAAAACGTGCGAAAAAACATAATCAAGAGTGAGGTGCTTTATGCGTTATTATATCGTGTCTAAAGGGGACCACAAATCAAACAGCATCAAAGAAAATATGGAAGCACAAATGGAAGCGAACAATATGATTAAAGATGCCGACGAACCTGAAATTGTTATTTCTGTCGGCGGGGATGGAACTTTATTAGAAGCCTTCCATCAATATTGTCATCGTGTGAATGAAACTGCATTTGTCGGTGTACATACAGGGCATTTAGGATTTTATGCAGATTGGCTGCCGCATGAAGTAGATAAATTAATAGAAGAAATTGCAGATGGAGATTACGAAGTCATTCAGTATCCTTTAATCGATATTATTGTGAACTACAACGATGACAAAGAACCTTCACATCATATCGCACTGAATGAAGCAACGATGAAAACTGAAGATAATACAACACTTGTAGCAGATGTTAATTTACGTGGACAACACTTTGAAAGATTTAGAGGAGACGGTTTATGTATTTCCACTCCTTCAGGATCAACTGCCTACAACAAAGCACTTGGCGGTGCTTTGATTCATCCTTCGTTGCGCGCAATTCAATTGACTGAAATTGCATCCATCAATAACCGTGTGTTCCGTACAGTCGGTTCACCGATTGTTATGCCAGAACATCATTATTGTCTGATTACACCAGTCGATCAACGCGTGATTATGACATCTATCGACCACGTTACAACGAAACATCACAATGTAGAAAGTATTGAATATCGTGTAGCTAAACAGCGTGTACGATTTGCACGTTTCAGACCATTTCCATTCTGGAAACGCGTCCACGATTCATTTATTTCTGACGGCAGAGACGAATGAAATTTCACTATGACATTGAAACACCGGTTTTATTAAAGACTTTTTTACAAGAACAATTTTATTCAAAGAAAATGATAAGTGCCATTAAACAAAATGGCGCTTTACTTGTAAATAAGCAACCTGTAACTGTGCGAAAACAAATGACAGAAGGCGATACATTAGAAGTTGTGCTGCCTGAGGAGAGACCAAGTCAGAATTTAATCTATTATCATGCACCGTTAGATGTTTTATATGAAGATGATTATTATTTAGCCGTTTCAAAGCCTGCACATCAAAATTGTGCGCCGTCTAGAGAACATCCGCATGAAAGTTTGATTGAACAAGTTTTGGCATATTTAAACCCAGATAGTAGTCAAACGGTTATCGTGCCGCATATTGTGACACGACTAGACCGTAATACACAGGGTATCGTATTGTTTTCTAAGCATGGACATTTTCATCACAGAATGTCTGACGTAAAAATGGAGAAAATATATCAATGCATTTGTTTTGGATTATTATCTGGAGAAGGCGATATTATTGCGCCAATCGCACGAAAATCTGACAGTATTATTGAACGTCAGGTCAATGAAACAGGCAAGTATGCAAAAACCAGTTACCAAACCTTTTCAGCGTGTGACCGTTTTACATTAAGCCGCGTACAGCTGCATACTGGACGAACCCATCAAATTCGTGTGCATTTTCAATATATAGACCATCCACTTGTCGGAGACAGTTTATACGGCGGCACACACCCATCCATACAAGGACAAGCGCTTGTATGTACGGATTTAAAGTTTATCCACCCTGTGACACATAAATCGGTAGTTTTAAAGGATAGCGTAAGGCAAAAAGCACTTGAGGACCTTTTTCAACAGCTTTGTAGAGAGAGTTAAGAAGTAAGGAGGAGGCCAAATTGGCAAAAGAAGATGATAAATTTGTAGATGAGCCAGAAGTCTATAACAAAGATTTATTAGATCAGCTCTTAATAGATAATGATATTGATGCATTTAGAGAAGAATTCTTATCCATGCATACGTATGAACAAAGTGAGTTCTTCGAAGATAGTGATGATGAAATCAGACAGAAAATGTATCATCTCTTATCACCGAAAGAAGTCGCGAGTTTCTTCGACCAACTCGAGTTAGATGATGACGAGTACGATGAACTCTTTGAACAAATGAAAGCAAGTTATGCGGCACATATTTTAGAAGACATGTCTTATGACAACGCCGTAGATATTATGAGTCATTTGACTAAAAGTAAAGTCGCTACTTTATTAGCGTTAATGGATCAGCAAGATGCGAAAGAAATCAAAGCCTTGCTGCATTATGAAGAAGATACTGCCGGCGGTATCATGACGACGGAGTATATTTCTTTAAAGACAACTACACCTGTTAAAGAAGCATTGATGCTGGTTAAAGAACAAGCGCCTGATGCTGAGACGATTTACGTTATCTTTGCAGTAGATGATGATAAACATCTCGTAGGTGTCTTATCTCTGCGTGATTTGATTGTCGCAGAAAACGATGCTTATATTGAAGATATTATGAGTAATCGTGTGGTCAGTGTTAATGTGGCAGATGACCAAGAAGACGTTGCGCAAAGAATGCGTGACTATGACTTCATCGCCATGCCGGTTGTAGATTATCAAGACCATTTACTGGGTATAATCACAATCGATGATATCGTCGATGTTATCGATGAAGAGGCATTAGAAGACTACTCTGGTTTAGCCGGTGTCTCTGATATTGATTCAACAGACGATTCAATTTTTAAAACAGCTAAAAAACGTCTGCCTTGGTTGCTCATTTTGACGTTTTTAGGTATGATAACTGCAACTATATTAGGGTCATTCGAAGAAACATTAGAAAAAGTCGCATTACTTGCGGCCTTTATTCCCATTATCAGCGGGATGTCAGGTAACTCAGGGACACAGTCCCTAGCGGTGTCTGTACGTAATATCACGACTGGCGAGATTGAAAATCAAAGCAAGTTCAAAGTGACGCTTAAAGAAGCGGGTTCTGGCTTTGTCTCTGGTTTAGTCTGTGCAACCGTACTCTTTACCATTATTGTAATTTTATATGGTACACCGTTATTAGCACTGATTGTAGGTGGCAGTTTAACGATTGCGATGACAGTCGGTACAATGATGGGTTCAATCATTCCATTGATAATGACGAAACTGAAAATCGACCCTGCTGTAGCTAGTGGTCCATTTATCACAACAATCAACGATATTATCAGTATGTTAATTTACTTCGGATTAGCTACATCATTTATGTCATATCTCACATAAGGAGGGACACATGGAATTTGTATCACTCGTCATTGTTGTCATGGCTGCGTTTTTAACGCCGATTATTGTCAACAGACTTAATATCAATTTTCTACCTGTCGTTGTGGCGGAAATTTTAATGGGATTAATCATCGGACAATCCGGTTTCCATTTAGTCGAACGCGACAACATCTTGAATATTTTATCAACACTAGGTTTTATTTTCTTAATGTTTTTAAGCGGTTTGGAAATTGATTTCAATGCGTTCAAAAGCGATAAAAATGAGCCTGAAAAAGCTAAAAATAAAAACAAGAAGAAAGCACCGGGTCATTTACAATTATCATTATTTGTATTCTCGCTGATTATGATTGTTTCAATCATTTTAGCGTATGCATTTAAATGGTTTGGCTTGATTGATGATGTCTTATTAATGGTCATTATCATTTCTACAATTTCATTAGGTGTGGTAGTACCAACACTTAAAGAAATGAATATCATGCGCACAACCATCGGACAGTTTATCTTGTTAACGGCTGTATTAGCTGACTTAGTTACGATGATTTTATTAACTGTATATGGTGCAATTAACGCTAAAGGCGGCGGCACATTATGGTTGATTTCGATTTTAATTGTCTTTACTATTATTTTCTATTTCCTTGGCGGGATTTTCAAAAAAGCACAATTCCTTCAAAAATTGATGGATGGGACAACACAAATCGGTATTCGTGCAGTTTTTGCGTTGATCATCTTATTAGTGGCATTAGCAGAAGGTGTAGGTGCTGAGAATATCTTAGGTGCCTTCTTAGCAGGTGTAATTGTATCACTGCTTGGTCCTGACGAAGATATGGTAGAAAAACTGGACTCATTTGGTTATGGTTTCTTTATCCCGATCTTCTTCATTATGGTCGGTGTGGATTTAAATATCCCTTCACTGATTAAAGAACCATCAATTTTAATCATTATTCCAGTGCTGATCATCGCATTCTTAGTATCTAAGATTATTCCTGTATACGCGATAAGACCTTGGTTTGATCAAAAAACCACATTGTCTTCTGCCTTTTTACTGACATCTACGTTATCGTTAGTAATCGCAGCAGCTAAAATCGCTGAACAACTTCATACGATTACACCAGAAATCTCTGGGATCTTAATCCTGAGTGCTGTCATTACGTGTGTATTTATTCCGATTGTCTTTAAGAAGACATTCCCAATGCCGACAGAAGCGACACGTCGTATTAACGTCAGTCTGATTGGTAAGAACCAATTAACGATTCCGATAGCGCAGAACTTGATGTCTGATTTATACGCGATTACGTTATATTATCGTAAAGATTTAAGTGATAAGCGTAATTTATCAAATGATATTACTACTGTTGAAATTGCAGATTATGATGAAGCGATACTTGAAAAGCTTGGACTCTTTGATAGTGATATTATAGTGTGTTCAACCAACGAAGATGAATTAAACTATAAAGTCGCACAAATGGCTAAAGAACACGGAGTAAACCGTGTCATCTGCCGCTTTGAAGAGGGCGGAGAAACTGAAGCTGAATTACGTCAATCAGGTGTTGAAATCTTCAGTAGTTTCTTAAGTAATAAGATTTTGCTGACAGGTTTAATTGAAACACCGAACATGTTGAACTTATTAAGCAACGTTGAAACATCATTATATGAAATTAAAATGCTTAACTATAAATTCGACAACATTCAATTACGTAACTTCCCATTCGACGGCGATATTATCTTCGTACGTATTGTACGTGATAATGAATCGATTGTACCGCATGGTGATACGATGTTACGTTACGGTGACCGCTTGATTGTGACAGGTTCGAAAGAATATGTAGATGAATTGAAACGTGATTTAGAATATTATTCACTCGGTTCAATTTAAACTTAAAACGAAAGTCTAATGAGATGTTAGGCTTTCGTTTTTTATTTCTACGATGCATACCATAGATAATGGTTGAAACAAGTCTATTAGAACAAAAAATGTTATAATACTAATAATCAAAATTTGAATCATTAATTGAGTAAAAGGAGCGTTTTCATGTTTAGTTTAGAAGGAAAAACATACGTTATTATGGGAATTGCGAATAAACGCAGTATTGCTTTTGGGGTAGCCCAAGCTTTAGATGAATTAGGAGCAAAACTAGTCTTTACATACCGTAAAGAACGTAGTAAGAAAGAATTAGATAAACTTGTTGATCAATTAAATCAAAAAGAACATCTTACGTACCAAATTGATGTTCAAAGTGATGAAGAAGTAATCGATGGATTCAAAAAAATCGGTGAAGATGTAGGCCAAATTGATGGTGTCTTCCATTCTATCGCATTTGCGAATGTTGAAGACTTACGCGGTCGTTTCTCAGAAACTTCAAGAGAAGGTTTCTTACTTGCGCAAGACATCAGTTCTTATTCATTAACAATCGTTTCAAGAGAAGCGAAAAAATTAATGCCTGAAGGCGGCAGCATTGTTACTACAACTTACTTAGGCGGAGAATACGCAGTACCTAACTACAACGTAATGGGTGTTGCGAAAGCCAGCTTAGAAGCAAACGTGCGTTATTTAGCATTAGACTTAGGTCAAGACAATATCCGTGTTAATGCTGTTTCTGCAGGTCCAATTCGTACATTAAGTGCGAAAGGTGTTGGCGGTTTCAACACAATCTTAAAAGAAGTTGAAGAACGTGCACCATTAAAACGTAATGTTGATAAAGAAGAAGTCGGCAAAACAGCTGCTTTCTTATTAAGTGATTTATCAAGTGGTGTAACAGGAGAAAACATCCACGTTGACGCTGGTTTCCACGTAATTAAATAATCATACTCAGCATAGCCCACTATGATAGTCCAAGACTAAAATAGTGGGCTATTTTTTTAATTCGGCTATTCAATTCTTTAAATGAAGTGTATGATAGTTACGGGAATAAAATCAAAAGTGGGTGGACAAGGATGACAGAAAAGATTCATCAACAAGATAAGTCGTATTCAAATAAAATTCTAGCTTCTTCAATGCTTGGATTCGGGCTAGAGAATATGGACATTATGTTTTTAGCCTTTGCGCTATCAAGTATTATTAATGAGTTCCATATCAGTTCTGCAGAAGCCGGTTTAATTGCTTCGATTACGAACTTCGGTATGTTGTTCGGAGGTATTATTTTTGGCGTGCTTGCAGACAAGTATGGTCGTATTCGTATCTTTACATACACGATATTTATTTTTGCGATAGCAACCGCATTACTTTCAGTCTCTTCTAATATTTATATGGTCTATATTTTAAGATTCATTGCCGGTATGGGCGGCGGTGGAGAATTCGGTATCGGGATGGCGTTAGTGGCTGAAGTGTTTAAGAAACAACGTCTAGGCCGTGTTTCTTCAGTGGTCGCAATCGGAGGTCAAATCGGCGCATTGATTGCTGCGCTGTTAGCTGCCGCAATTTTACCGCATCTCGGTTGGCGCGCGCTCTTTTTAATCGGTGTGGTACCTGTGATTTTAGCATTCTACATTCGTCGTAATTTAGATGAAACAGAATCATGGAAACAAGCAAAAGCAAATCGTACGTTAGAAAAGAAAAATCAATCGCCAATCGGTTTATTATTTAACACGAAACATATGGCACATACGACAATCGCATTAACGATTATGTCGAGTGTACAAGTTGCTGGGTATTTTGGTCTAATGAACTGGTTACCGTCTATTCTTCAAAAACAACATGGCTTAAGTGTTTCTAACTCATCACTTTGGACCATCAGTACGATTGTCGGTATGAGTTTAGGTATGTTTGCGTTCGGACAAATATTAGATCGCTTCGGTGCCAAACTTTCTTATACGATTTTCCTTATCGCATCAGCTGCATCTGTCTTTATTTATGTCTTTGCGCAAAGTGCAGTCGCATTACTGATCGGTGGGGCCTTTGTCGGCTTCTTCGTTAACGGTATGTTCGCAGGCTATGGGGCAGTTATCAGTAGTTACTATCCAACACATATTCGTAGTACAGCGAATAATGTCGTCTTCAATATTGGACGTGCATTAGGTGGCTTATCACCGATTGCGATAGGGTATTTAATGGATCATTATGGCATGAGTACAACAATGATTTTCCTTGCCTGTCTTTATATGATTTCACTTGTGATGATGTTATCGCTTAGAAATATGCCGTTGAAAGGCAGAAAAGCGATGCGCGCGAATCAAGCATAATCTAAAAGTAAATAAGTCTTATCAATGTAAAAAGCGTTCAACTTCATTTTAGAGAGTTGAACGCTTTTATAATACTCGTTAATCTTTAACTTCACTTTGTGCTTTCCGCATAATATCTTGACGGTAAACAAAGATATTACGGACGACTGTTTTAATCACTGCGTATAATGGAACCGCAACTAAAATTAAAACAAATCCGCCTAGGTTACCAGCCGCTAAGATAACAATGATAATCGTAAGCGGGTGAATGTTAAGTGATTTACCCATAACATTCGGTGTAATGACATTACCTTCTAATTGTTGGGCAACGAGTGTTACCACACAGACCCAAATAAATGCTGTCGGACTTTGAATAATTCCGATGATTGCGGCAGGTAAGAAGGACATCCACGGTCCTAAGAATGGAATCATGTTTGCGACACCAGCGAATAACACAAGTAAAAGTGTATATTCTAAACCGATAATTGTATAACCAATGTAAAGAATAATTCCTAAAATCACACTCACTGTGACTTGGCCTTGAATGTATGATTGTAATGTATAGTTCACATCTTTTAATAAGTTAGTTACAAATACTTTGCGGTCACCATTGAATAATTTAGCCACTGAAGGAATGAACTTCTCGTGGTCTTTCAACATGTAAATTAAGAAGAATGGCACCATAATCAGTAAGAATAGTGTAGAGATAATTTGAGAGACAATCGCAATTGAATTAGATAGGATATTTGTCACATTATCTCCGAATGATTTTACAACTTTATTGATGCGATCTGTTACATCATTAGGAAGTTTATCCATTTGGTCTAGTGTATATTGTATGATTCCTTGAACTTCTTTTTGAAGTTGCGGTGCTTGTTTAATCAACCCGTTAATTTGGTTAGCGATGAGTGGTGCAACGACTGTAATTGCAGTTGCAGTTAAGCCGATTAAAATCACAAAGATAATCGAAATACTGCCCCAACGCGGAACTTTCCGTTTTTCTAAAAACTTTTGAAGCGGTAAAAAGACATAAAATAAAAAACCGCTTAAGATAAATGGTAAAATGACTGATTGAATAATGATAATCAGCGGTTTAAAGATAACATGTACTTCCATAATCAATCTGATTAATAGAAATAATATCAATAACATGATTCCCGTTCGGAACCACACCTTATTTAGCATTGATGATGTCCTCCTAAAGAAATAGACTTATAAACCATTATAGACTAAATTAAGTTATTGAAAAAGTCATATTCCTGTAGAAATGTAGATTATTTCCTGAGAAAATTTATGATTATTTCTATGAAATACAAAAGAGGAAACGTTATACGCTTCCTCTTTTTAATCTATTTCAATTGTTTATGTCTATCTCATTTTAAACTTCTTCCAAGTTATTTTGTGGTGGGAGCTTTTTATTTTTAGCACCTTTTTCTTTGGCAACTGCTTCATCTTCATTGAAATGTGCATCCTTTAAACGTTTCGGATAGTCTTCAAGCCAGAATGTCGCAGTTGGCAATTTGTTCGGATCTGGTTTGTAAATCGCGAAGTTACCAGAACCTTTTTGTTTCATTTGGAACTCGTAATCTTTTAAAGCGTCAACCGCAGGACGATGGAGTATCCAAATCGCAATAATATTAAGCCATGCCATCATACCTACACCTAAGTCACCCATACTCCAAGCAACATCAGCTGTTTTAATTGAACCATAGAAAGCTGCGAAAATTAACGCAAAACGTGCAACTGTGAACCAAATTTTTGTCGTAAAGACTGAACTGTTTCTTGTCATATACGCAATATTTGTCTCTGCGATGTAGTAATATGCGAGTATTGTTGTGAAAGCGAAGAAGAATAATGCAATCGCAATAAAGTATGAACCGATACCAGAGAAAGCAGGATCAAAGTGATAGCTGCCGCCTTGTAAGGCTTTATCGATACCTGCTTGTGCGTACATTGCTGTACCTGAGTAATCTTTCGTACCGTCAGCGTTTTGAACATAGATACCATTATCTTTGATTAATTCCGGAATACCACCTGGCTTTAAATCGCCGTTTGTTGTATTATATGTGCCTGAAATTAAGATGATTAATGCTGTTGCTGTACATACGAATAATGTATCGACATATACTGAGAATGATTGAACTAAACCTTGTTTGGCTGGGTGAGAGACTTCAGCTGCAGAAGCGGCGTGTGGTCCTGTCCCTTGTCCAGCTTCGTTTGAATACAAACCACGTTTTACACCGATTTCAATCATGGCACCGAAGATACCACCGAACGCTGCTTGCATACCGAATGCTGATTTAAAGATTAATCCAAATAAAGCAGGTACGGCTTGGATATTGATGATAATAATAAAGACTGCCATTAAAATATAAAGAATAGCCATGAATGGTACGACTGCTGTCGCAACATTAGCGATCCATTTAACACCGCCGAAAATAATCAGACCTAAAATGACCGCAATTGTAACTGCGACAATCCAGTTTGGAATTTGGAACGCGTTGTTCATTGAACTTGCGATTGCGTTAGATTGTACCCCTGGTAATAATAAGCCTACTGAGATAACCGTTACAATCGCAAAGACTAAACCGTAAATTTTACCTAGACGTCCTTTAATCCCATATTCAATGTAGTAGGCGGGACCGCCTCGATATTCACCTTTTTCTTCACGTTTGAAGATTTGACCTAATGTTGATTCGATAAATGCACTGCTGGCACCTAAAAATGCGGTTACCCACATCCAAAAGACTGCACCTGGACCCCCAATAAAGATAGCTGTAGAAACGCCGACGATATTCCCCGTACCGACACGTCCAGCTAAAGAGAGTGCAATCGCTTGGAAACTTGAGATTCCAGTCGGTGATTTTTCACCGTGGAACATTAAACGAATCATCTCTTTAAAATGCCTGACTTGAAAGAATTTCATCATCAAAGAAAATAAAATCCCCGTAATCAATAGACCATAAACAAGCGGTTTACTCCACACAATTTCATTAAACCAAGCTACAAAACTTTCTAGCATAATGATTTCCCCCTTAATAAAGCGAAAAAAGAAAACGCTTACATTTTACCCCTAAAAAATAAGCGCATTATGTTCCGCTACTGTATGTGTTTCGACATGCATCAGTGACATTGATTTTTTTCAATTATACTTTGAATAAAAGTTCCGTGCAACACTTTTAATGAAAATAAACATTAAACTTTACAAATAAATACTTATAGGATTAATCGGAATGGCACAATAAAGCTAGTTAATATCTAGCTTATTACCCAATGCGCATAAAAATTGTTAAACTAGAGTTAAATTTAACAATAAGGAGAGAGTATTGTGAGTGAACTAGAACCAGGTGTTGTGACTCAAACACAATTTCATAGTGACATTTTAGAACGTGATATTACGTTATCTATCTACTTACCTAAAAATTATTCACCATTATTTAAATATAAATTAGTGTTTTGTTTTGATGGTTTAGACTTCTTTCGTTTCGGACAAATTCATCGCGTCTATGAACGCTTAAGAGAAGATGAACAAGTAGAACGCGCCATTTTCATTGGTTTCCATTATGAAACCGTGGATAAGCGGAGAGAAGAATTTTCACCCAATGGCAGCCGTGCACCTTTAACTGTCAAAGCAATGGGACAAGAGTTGTTACCGTATATCGATAAAACATTTCCGACATTTAAAGTGGCGAATGGACGTGTGTTGTTAGGTGACAGTTTAGCAGGCTCAATCGCGTTAATGACGGCACTTTCGTATCCTCGTTTATTTAATCAAGTCGGTATGTTCAGTCCGATGTTTAATGAAGTCGTCGATTTACTCGCAAATCGTTGTCAGTTTATTGATCAGTTAGATATATGGCAAGCGGTTGGTAAAGAAGAAATTGACTTTGCGTTGCCGACTACAGGTGAACGTGCGGATTTCTTAACACCAAATCGTGAATTAAAAGACTTGTTAGAGAAGTTTAATGTTACACATTATTATGAAGAATTTGATGGGGGACATCGTTGGAAGTACTGGAGAAAGCTAATGGAACCCTTACTTTTATACTTTTTAGCGGAGTAAACCATTCAGTAAATTCTGTAAAGTCACAGTTTTTGGTAACGATTTCATAGAATGTTTGCTATAATGGCCATATAGTTCAATCTAAGGAGGAATTCAAATGATTTTAGGGTTAGCATTAATTCCATCAAAAACATTCCGTGAAAAAATTGATGCATATCGTAAACGTTATGATGAACGCTATGCGCAAATCCCACCTCATATTACAATCAAAGATTCATTTGAGGTTGAAGATAATGATTTTGACAGCGTGAAAGAAGATATTCAATCACGTATCGAAGGCATTGCGCCACTTCACATTCATGCAACGAAAGCATCAAATTTCGCACCTGTAAATAATGTGATTTATTTTAAAGTTGAAAAAACACCTGAATTAGAAGAATTAGATAATCGCTTCAATAATGGTGATTTTTACGGCCAACCAGAACATTCATTTGTTCCGCATTTTACAATTGCTCAAGGTTTAACAAGCCAAGAATTCGAAGATATCTTTGGACAAGTTAAACTGGCTGGTATTGATTACGAAGAAACAATTAGTGAGTTGACATTATTGAAATATAATAATGAAGCTGACAAATGGGAAACAATCGACACATTCAGTTTCAAATAAGCTATGAAGTGTATGAAAGATCTCACAGCATTTCAGTGATAAAAAGTACGAGGCTGAGACATTGTGATATTGAGGGCTCGATAGTGTAGATGTTACTATCTATTTTCAATGTCTTAACCTCTTACTTTTAAATACATATACAAAAGGCAGCCGATTCAGACATAGAATCGGCTGCCTTTTTATGACAACTTACATTATTTTGTTGGTTGTTGTTTTTGAATACGCAGGAAATAAATCCCATAGAAAATGGCTAAGAAGACGAAGACGCCTCCTGAGAAGTAGAACGTCATATTCAAGTTATTCGTAAATTGATAAAGCATTCCACCGATAAGTGGACCAATCATAGCACCGACGCCTTGGATGCTGTTAAAGACACCCCAAGTTTCTTCTTGTTCATCTTGCTTAATGAACTTAGCCATGAACGTATTCCAAGCTGGTAATAAAAAGCCATACATTAAACCAATAAACAGTGCGACACCCCACACAAGGTAGATCTGTGTAATGAGTGAAAGACTAAATATGGCAAGTGTATATAATACAAAGCCTGTAAAAATCGCACTGAACATAAATTTATTACCATGATGATCGATGATTTTTGATAAGAATAGCATGGATATAGCGCAACCGACACCACCAATAATCAAAGCTGCCGTATATTCAACCATACTAACTTTTACCACTTTTGTTGCGTAAGTCGGTAAAATCGGTACAAGTGCACTGATTGAAGCACCTTGTAAGATAATACCTGGAAATAGGACACCATTTGAATGTGCCACACGTTTAATTTGCGCAAGTTGTTCTTTTAAACGACGTGTTTTGTAGTTAGTGAGACGGATTTTAACAAAGTAATAAAGTATCCAAGCTACTAACACAACGAGTGCCATTAAGAACGTAAAGTGTGTTGGATGTACTTTAACAATTAGCAGCATGCCAATCATACCTGCTAATAAACCAAATAGCCATGCGAAATAAACATGGCCCATTTGTTTACCACGAGATTCATCACGTACACTAGATAGCATAATGACCCAAATTGGGCTTGAAGCGACACCTAGTAAGATGGAACTCATAATTAAAATAATGGCATTATAAGGGAACCAAATCACTAAAAACAAACTGCCGAAAGCCAGTAAAAAGCCGAGTGTCAATACTGGTTTCGCACCGAATCGTTTTAATAAGAAGCCGACAACAAAGTTTGTTGCGGCATCAGAAATATAATGAATGGAAACTGCAGCTGAGGTTACACCGACAGCTACTGAAGAAACAGTAGGTAAGAACGGAAGGTAACCTAAGACAAACATGCCTCGTGCGAATTCCATAAAGAACAATATAAACAACATAATTATGAAATTACGTTTATAGTTTGCGTTGTATTTACTTGAGGAAGAGCTTTGCATATAATGGTACCTTTCCATAAATTTCTTCTGTTTGTGAAGATTCATCTAAGAGATGAAGTAAGTCTCGGCATAATTTATAGGTAGGGTATTTGACTTTTAAGTCTTGCATACGAGCAACCATTGTATCTAGTTCTTTTTCATCTTGTGTTAAATCTGTAATTAAAGCAATTGCTTCTTCTGTTGTGTCTGCCACTTTACCCATGCCTTTAGACTCAAAGTAAAGTGCATTTTCTAACTCTTGACCTGGCGCTGGATCTAAGAAAATCATCGGCACTTTACGTGCAAGCGCTTCTGAAATCGTGATACCACCAGGCTTAGTAATCATAAGGTTAGAGGCTGCCATCCATTCGTTCATATGATGTGTATAACCTAAAATCAACACATTATGATTGCCTTTAAATTGATGCTTTAAATTACGTTTTAATTCTTTATTGCGTCCGCATACCATTACAACTTGTGTCTCTGGCGTACGTTCTAAAATATCTGCAATCATTGATTCAAAGCCTTTAGATACACCAAATGCACCTGCAGACATTAAAATAGTAGGACGGTTAGGATCTAAGCGATTTTGACGCATCCAAGCGTCTTTATCAATGTCTTCTTCAAATTGTGAAGAAATTGGAATACCTGTAACTTTTATAATATCTTGTGGTACGCCGATATCTTTAAATTCTTGTTTTAAGTCTTCTGTAGCGACATAGTAACGTGAAGAGTGGGGCGTTACCCAGTTTTTATGTAAGCGATAATCTGTCATTACCGTCGCAATCGGAATATTCATATTAAATTGTTCTGTTAAAACAGACATGACCGGCGTTGGGAATGTCAGTAAAATCAAATCAGGTTTTTCTTTAATCAACAAATTGATCAATTTGTTTAAACCGTAATATTTGTAAAAACATTTATCAATGTCTTTTGGGCGGCTATAGTAAAAGCGTTTGTATGAATTTCTGAAATATTTAAAACTATTGATATAATACTTTTTGCAAATGGATGTTAAGATGGGATGTGCTTCTAAAAATAAATCATGTTCAATCACAGATAAGTGTTTAAGATTCATTTCATTTAATTGATTCACAACGCTGTTCGTCACTTGCAAATGGCCGTTCCCGAAAGAACCTGTAATTATCAATATCTTCTTATTTTGAGTAACCATGAAACCAGCCACCCTCCAGTTAGTAGATTTAATGTTGTCTATGTGAAGCTAATATATAGAATATATTGCTTTGTCTACAGTGTAACGTATGTTGCAGCCAGATTAAATAATATTGACGCTAACATCACTGAATTATAACACTTATTCACAGAGTATAAAAATATTTTCATACTTTCTTAACATTTGGTTCAATGAAAAAGAGATTCGTGATTTGTAAATTGTGCTTCTCTTATATAGGAAGTATTTGAATTTAATATGTAATTGACAGCGTAATCGATATATTAATAACGTAGAAAAATGTACAATAGAAAATGAACTCACGCATCTAGATTTCTAAAGAAAAAATGTATAATATAGTAGTATTGGAAAAGAAGGGGCGATCGATGTGAAAGCGAACGAATTGTTCGAAAAGATAAAATCGAAACAAGTACTTGGCAGTTTAGATAGAGAAGTAGATGATGTAACAACAGATTCTCGTACTGCAAAAGCAGGCAGTATCTTTGTAGCTTCAAAAGGCTATACAGTAGACAGCCATAAATTTTGCCAAAATGTAGTTGAACAAGGCTGCAAAGTGATTGTAGTAGAACGTGAACAACAATTAACAGGCGATGTGACACAAGTGATTGTGCCGAATACAAGACGTGTCGCAAGTTTGATTGTACATAAATTATATCAATATCCGAGCGAAAAATTGGTAACGTATGGTGTGACTGGTACGAATGGTAAAACATCTATAGCAACGATGATTCATCTAATTCATCGTAAATTAGGAAAAGGCAGTGCTTACTTAGGCACAAATGGATTCCAAATCAATGAAACAGTCACAAAAGGTGAAAATACAACACCAGAAACTGTGACATTGACGAAGAAAGTACATGAAGCAGTAGATGCGGGTGCTGAAGCCATGACATTAGAAGTATCAAGTCATGGTTTAGCTTTAGGTCGTTTAAGCGGTGTTGAATTTGATGTTGCTGTTTTTTCAAACTTAACACAAGACCATTTAGACTTTCATGGCACTATGGAAGCATATGGTCACGCGAAGTCACTCTTATTCAGCCAATTAGGTGAGGATTTAAGTAAAGAAAAATATGCAATCGTCAACCAAGATGATGCATTCTCTGAATACTTGAAAACCGTAACACCATACGAGGTATTTACGTATGGTATTCATAATAAAGCACAATTCCAAGCTGAAAATATCAAAGAATCATTAACAGGTGCTTCATTTGATTTTGTGACACCAGACGGTACATTCCACGTGGATTCACCTTATGTCGGTCAATTCAACATTTCAAATATTATGGCAGCGATGACGGCAGTTTGGAGTAAAGGTACACCTATGCAAGACATCGTGGACGTAGTCAGCCAATTAGAACCAGTTGAAGGCCGTTTAGAAGTGTTAGATCGTTCATTACCAATTGATTTAATCATTGATTATGCCCATACGACAGATGGTATTGAAAAGCTGATTGATGCGGTTAAACCATTTGTGAAACAAAAATTCATTTTACTTGTCGGTATGGCAGGAGAACGCGATTTAACGAAAACACCAGAAATGGGCAGACAAGCAAGTCGTGCAGATTATGTTATCTTTACGCCGGATAATCCAGCGAATGATGATCCGAAAATGTTAACACATGAATTAGCTAAAGGTGCGACACATGACAATTATGTAGAGTTTACGGATCGTGCTGAAGGAATTCGTCATGCGATTGAAGTTGCAGAACCAGGCGATACTGTTGTATTAGCTTCAAAAGGACGTGAGCCTTATCAAATTATGCCAGGTCATGTTAAAGTACCACATCGTGATGATTTGATTGGTTTAGAAGCGGCTTACAAGAAATTTGGAGGTGGCCCTTCTGAAGATTAGGACACTTCAAACGATAGAAGGTGCAATCGTCTATAGTTATACAGATGAAACAATGCAGAACCAGCTCATTGCGGTTCCTGATATGAGTTGGTCTGCGTTGATAGATAAAAAGGAGTCAGCAGAAGATGTAGAAGAAGACTTAGTAATGGAACTATTTAACTTAATGGATGAAGCTGAAGCGGAAAGCTTAGCGCACGAACTGACTTTAATTCTATTTGATAAAGGAGACGAAAGATGAGTATAAAGGATGAAATTGAATCCAGAAAAACCTTTGCGATTATTTCTCACCCGGATGCCGGGAAAACCACTTTAACTGAAAAACTACTGTTATTTGGCGGTGCCATTCGTGAAGCAGGGACGGTTAAAGGGAAGAAATCTGGGAAATTCGCAACAAGTGACTGGATGAAAGTGGAACAAGAACGTGGTATCTCAGTAACAAGTTCTGTGATGCAGTTCAACTATGATGATTTTAATATTAATATTTTAGATACACCGGGGCATGAAGACTTCTCGGAAGATACGTATCGTACGTTAATGGCAGTCGATAGTGCTGTGATGGTAATTGACTGTGCCAAAGGGATTGAGCCTCAAACATTAAAACTCTTCAAAGTATGTAAAATGCGTGGTATTCCTATCTTCACTTTCATCAACAAACTGGATCGTGTTGGTAAAGAACCTTTCGAGTTGTTAGATGAAATTGAAGAAACTTTGAATATTAAAACGTATCCGATGAACTGGCCTGTAGGTATGGGTCAAAACTTCTTCGGTATTATCGATCGTGAAGATCGTACGATTGAACCATTCAGAGATGAAGAACACTTATTGCATATCAATGAAGACTATGAAATTGAAGAAGAACATCCAATTACAAACGATAGTACCTTCGCACAAGCAATTGAAGAGTTTATGTTGGTGGAAGAAGCGGGCGAAGAATTCGATAACGAAATGATGTTAGCAGGTGAATTAACACCTGTATTCTTCGGTTCAGCATTAGCAAACTTCGGTGTACAAAGCTTCTTAAATGCTTATGTAGACCATGCCCCGATGCCTAATGGCCGTTTAACAAAAGACGAAGAAGAAGTGAGTCCATTTGCGCCTGACTTCTCAGGATTTATCTTTAAAATCCAAGCTAACATGGATCCTAAACACCGTGACAGAATCGCATTTATGCGTATTGTCAGCGGCGCATTTGAGCGTGGTATGGACGTGAAACTACAACGTACAAATAAAAAACAAAAAGTAACACGTTCAACATCATTTATGGCGGATGATAAAGAAACAATCAACCATGCAGTTGCAGGAGATATTATCGGTTTATATGATACAGGTAATTACCAAATCGGCGATACATTAGTCGGTGGCAACCAAAAATTCAGTTTTGAAGATCTGCCACAATTCACACCTGAACTCTTTATGAAAGTATCACCGAAAAACGTAATGAAGCAAAAACACTTCCATAAAGGTATTGAACAATTGGTACAAGAAGGTGCCATCCAATATTACAAAACATTGCATACCAACCAAATTATTTTAGGTGCTGTAGGGCAACTGCAATTCGAAGTTTTCGAACACCGTATGAATAATGAATATAATGTCGATGTGATTATGGAACCCGTTGGCCGCAAGATTGCACGTTGGGTTGAAAATGAAGAAGATATCCAAGATAAGATGAGTACAGCGCGTTCTATCTTAGTACAAGACCGCTATGAACAAAAAGTATTCTTGTTTGAAAATGAATTTGCGACGCGTTGGTTTGAAGAAAAATTCCCTGAAATTAAACTTTATAGTTTATTATAGGTATCCAATGGGGTATAATTATTTTAAATAAATGAATACCTATGACAGTCATGTCAGAGGGGAGTAACTTACGAAGTTGGATTCAATTCCGCTTCAACATTCTTATCGTCATTACGAAATGCATAGACATTTCCGGTAAAATGGAGTCCGTACAAACAGCTATGGATTCAAGTGAGACCTTTGCTATTTATTTAGCATAGGTCTCTTTTATTTTGTCCACGTTTTTTAGCCAGACGATTGAATTATTTTGAAGGAGTGGTCATTGAATGGATCCGAGTTTAATTTTATCCTATGGATGGGTATTGCTCGTACTCGTATTTTTAGAAGGATTACTTGCTGCGGATAACGCAGTGGTTATGGCAGTAATGGTAAGACATTTACCGCCTGAGCAAAGAAAGAAAGCATTATTTTACGGTTTATTAGGAGCCTTTATCTTTAGATTCTTATCATTATTCCTAATCAGTTACTTAGTAAATTTCTGGTTTATCCAAGCAGCTGGTGCCGTTTATTTACTATATATGTCAGGACGGAATTTATATCAATTCTACAAATCCAAAGGTCATGGACCTGAACAACCAGAAGGTGATGATCATCACTATGATGAGCACGGAACTGAAAAGAAAGTCAGCCCGAAAGCCTTTTGGAGTACTGTTGCGAAAGTCGAATTTGCGGATATTGCCTTTGCGATTGACTCAATGCTTGCAGCAATGGCTATTGCCTTCACGTTGAAACCAGTTGGTATTCATTTCGGCGGTATGGACTTAGGTCAATTTGCAGTAATGTTCATGGGTGGTATGATCGGTGTTATCTTAATGCGTTTTGCGGCAACTTGGTTCGTAGAACTATTAAATAAATATCCTGGTCTTGAAGGTGCAGCCTTTGCGATTGTCGGATGGGTTGGTATCAAATTAGTGGTACTTGTTCTTGCACATCCACAAGTTCATTTAATTCCAGAACATTTCCCACATTCAACATTATGGCAAATCATTTTCTGGGGTGTCATGATTGGACTTGTTATCTTTGGTTGGTTATCATCTTTACGCCACAACAAAAAGAAAGCAAAAGAACAATCAAATTCATAATACAATATGCAATGACAAACCGTTTATCTTTATTGATTCAAAAGATAGACGGTTTTCGTTTTATCTTCAGATTGAAGTAGAAGAAAAAATCCTCTAAAATTTTTAGTGAAAGCACTAAGTTTACAAGAAATTTACAATAGATTGTGTCATAATAGATAAGAAAGATTGTAGTAGAGGAGGGCGTTATGATGGCAGAAGATAATGGAAAGCGTCAACCAGATGAAAAACAAGTTATACCGAAAAGTCATTATAAACGAAAACGTCGAGAGTTTTTCCATAATGAAGAACGAGAACAACGTGTTGAACAAGAAAAAGAGCAACAAGCACAAGAAAAAGAAAAAGCAGCAATGCAAGCTAAAAACAATGAAGAACGTGTGAAAGACAACTTAAGAAAAGCACGTATTGAAAAATTGACACAAGAAGAAATTCAACATCAACAAGAAATTGCGCAAGGTAAACGTGAGCCTGAAGTAGAAAATGAACAAACAGAGACACCGAAGGCAGAAACATCATCAAAAGATGAATCCTTACATAAAGAACAGCCATCAACATCCACTGCAGGTGCGAAAAAAGAAACAGTGAAGAATGAAAAAACTGTTTCAAATGTTTCATCAGTCACAGTAGACGATGACACAAAAATTCATGAGCACGCAACATCAGAAGAACCAACAGAGACAGAATCAGAAACAAAACCGCCTCATAAAGATGGCGAACCTGCAAAACGCAGTACACAAAGCAATCAGGCCAAAGCATTCTTTGAAAAACATTGGGCTAAAATCGCAATTGCGGTCGGCGTAATTATTTTATTGCTATTACTCTTTGCGATATTCCATAATCTAAGAAGTGATAATGGAAGTGCCGGTGATGTCGCAACGTTTGATGGCAGTGGCGATAAACAAGAGACAGCTATGATGAAAGCAGCAAAAAGTTCGATTCATTCAGTCGTAACAGTTGAGAACAAAACAAAAAATAAAAGCTCAATTGATAAAGAAACCGCAAATTCTGATAATGAAATTGGTTCAGGTGTCGTCTACAAAAAAGTAGACGACTCCATTTTTATATTGACGAATAGTCATGTAGTCGGCGATAAAAAAACTCAACGTATTTTATACGATGACAACAAAGAAACAACAGGGAAAGTCATCGGTAAAGATAAATATTCAGATGTAGCAGTTGTGAAAGCAAACGTTGAAAAAGATAGTGATGTCAAAGCTATACGTATTGGCGATTCTAAACAGCTTCAATTAGCAGAACCTGTTATTACAGTAGGAAATCCGTTAGGAGCTGACTTTAAAGGCAGTATTTCAAATGGTGTCGTTTCAGGTTTAAATCGTAATGTACCTGTAGATATCGATAAAGACAACCACTATGATGTACTGACAAAAGCCTTTCAAATTGATGCACCTGTCAACCCTGGTAACTCAGGCGGTGCAGTAGTTGATCAAAACGGTAAATTAGTCGGTATCGTCTCTTTAAAAATTGATATGCCGGCAGTAGAAGGCATGGCCTTTGCGATTCCAGTCAATAAAGCTGTGACACTCGCAAAACAATTAGAAGATAAAGGTAAAATTGATTATCCGAATACAGGTGTTGCTTTATCGAATGTCGCTGATTTATCAGATCAAGAACGTGATCAATTCAAAGTTCCTAAAGATTTACAACAGGGTACTGTAGTCAGAGAAGTAAATCATAACTCACCAGGTGAAAAAGCAGGTTTAAAAACAGGGGATATTATTGTAGAATTAGATGGTAAAAAAATTGAAGATAATTTAAGATATAGACAGATTGTCTTTGAACACCAAGCAGATTTGAAACCATTATCTGCAAAAATATATCGAAATGGTAAACTAAAAAGTATAACGATTAAATTGAAGTAGTGTTGAGGTGAAAACAGTTGTCCATTTTTAACCAGTTATTTAAAAGATCCAGTCCTCAACAAGGTATTGTCTTATTCTATTTGATTGCGATTATCGCAGCATTTTTGATGTTAAATTTACCTGGCGTGCATAAGCCTGGTGTGCACGTGGATCCCATTGATACATTATTTGTGGCTGTATCAGGGATCAGTGTGACTGGATTGACACCTGTGACGATTGCCGATACATATTCGACTTTCGGACAAATTGTCATTATGATTATTTTAAATATCGGCGGTGTCGGCGTCATGGCATTAGGTACGGTGTTATGGCTCATTTTAGGTAAACATATCGGCTTACGTGAACGTCAGATGATTATGTTGGATAATAACCGCCATACGATGAGCGGTGCGGTTCAATTGATTATTGAAATTGTCAGAGCTGTCTTATTAATTGAACTTGTCGGTGCGCTATTACTAGCCTTTTATTTCTATAGAGATACCGCAGATATCCAATATGCGTTAATGCAGGGCTTCTTCGTTTCAGTGGCCTCTACAACTAACGCAGGACTCGATATTACAGGGAATTCATTGATTCCTTATGCGAATGATTATTTCGTACAAGCGATTGTGATGTTCTTGATTACACTGGGTTCTATCGGGTTCCCGGTACTATTAGAAATTAAAGCGTATATCAGTAATAGAAATCCGAACTTCCGCTTCTCATTATTCGCGAAAATCACAACGATTACGTATTTCGCATTATTCTTATTCGGAACAGTGATGATTTTAATCTTAGAGATGGGCAACACGTTGAAAGACGTCAGTTGGCATAAAGCACTCTTTTATGCCATGTTCCAATCGACTACAACCAGAAGTGCCGGATTACAGACAGTAGACATCTCACAATTTACAGATGCGACCAACTCATTGATGGGGACATTGATGTTTATCGGATCTTCACCAAGTTCAGTAGGTGGGGGCATTCGAACAACGACATTTGCGATTCTGATTCTCTTTATTTTAAATTTCCGTACGGATTCAGAACGTATTACCATCAAAGTCTTTAATAGAGAAATCTTGCCGTCAGATATCCAAAAGACCTTTATGGTGTTTAGTGTTGCAACAATCTTATCACTAACATCAATTGTGATTATTCAAGCAGTAGAAGGCAGTAAAATGTCTATTCTACAAGTCTTCTTTGAAGTCATGTCTGCATTCGGAACCTGTGGGTTATCGCTAGGTCTCTCGAGTGATGGTACAGATATCACCAAAGTGGTCTTGATGGTCTTGATGTTTATCGGGCGGGTTGGATTAATCTCCTTCATCTTAATGATTGGCGGCAGAAAAGAGCCTGTCTTGTATCACTATCCAAAAGAAAAAGTACAAATTGGTTAAAAAGTAACCTAGTAGAAATTTAAATCACTTTCAACATCATTAAACATAGAAATAACTACAATAAATAAAGCATGCGTTTGAAGCTCTGGATTGAGCTCAAACGCATGCTTTTTATATGCTTATTTAAAACAATTTTTACCAGTCTTGAACAGATTTACGTTCACCTTTGAAATTACCGCTTTTTTGATGTCTGCTTTGTAGAACTTGTTTCACATCATCTACAGTTACACCACAAGCGTGGAGTAACACAAAGAGGTGATATAAGACGTCAGCTGTCTCATTAGCTAATTCTTCTTGATCGTTCTTCATAGCAGCAATCACAACTTCAAATGCTTCTTCACCGAATTTCTTCGTGATTTTCTCAATACCTTCATTCAATAAGTAATGAGTATATGATTTGTCATCATCGCTGTTTGCGCGTGATTGCACAATGTCTTCTAAACTATCGATAAAGAAAGGTGTTTCTGTATTGAAACAACTCGTTGAACCTGTATGACAAGTTGGACCATCTGGATTGACGAAGACTAATATTGTATCTTGATCACAATCTAATTTAATATCAACGACATGTTGGTAGTTGTGAGAAGACTCGCCTTTTTTCCATAGGCGTTCTTTGCTTCGAGAATAAAACCAACACACTTTATCTTCTAAAGTCTTTTGATAGGCTTCTTCATTCATATATCCCAGCATTAACACTTGTTTAGTTTGATAGTGTTGTAAGATTGCGGGTACTAATCCTTTTGAAAAGTCTGGTGTTATTGCCATCTGACTTCAACTCCTTCTTCTTTTAGAAATGCTTTCACAGCGCCGACGGTTGTTTCTTTATCATGGAAAATGCTGGCAGCGAGGCCGGCTGAGACATCAGTTTCCTTAAATAAATCCGCAAAGTGTTGCGCATTGCCGCCACCGCCTGAAGCGATAATTGGAATAGATACACGGTCATTGATTAATGATAATAAGCGGTGATCAAAACCTTGTTTGACACCATCGTAATCCATACTAGTCACAAGCAATTCACCAGCACCAAATGCTTCGACTTCTTGAACCCAGTCTAAAGTGCGTTTATCTGTGCGTTGCTTACCGCCATGTGTATAACAGAACCAATCTTGTTTATCTTCTTCCCATTTCGCATCAATTGCGACGCAAATGCATTGGGTACCGAATTTCTGACATGCCTCCGCAATTAATTCTGGATTTCTTAATGCGCTAGAGTTTAATGAAACTTTATCTGCACCATGTTTTAACAAGATAGAGATATCTTCAACAGAATTGATACCGCCGCCGATGGTTAATGGGATAAACAGTTTAGAAGCAGTCTCTTCGATAATATCTAACATCATTTGATGACCACTTTCAGTACGTGAAATATCTAAGAAAACAAGTTCGTCTGCTAGTTCTTGGTTATAGTACGCTGCCATTTCCACAGGGTCGCCGATATCACGCAATCCTTTAAACTTCACACCTTTGACGACACGACCGTCTTTGACATCAAGACAAGGGATGATACGCTTTTTTATCATTCTAATCCCTCCCAAAAGGCTTCAGTATTCGCAGCTTTGCCGACGATGGCCGCATGTACACCATCCGCTTCTAAACGCTTCAAATCATCAGAACTGCGGATTCCGCCAGATGCGACGACGGGTAGGGCAGTCGCTTGCGCAAGTTGTTTCGTTAATTCGAAGTTCGGTCCTTCTAATTTACCGTCTTTCGAAATATCTGTATAAATCAAGCCACCAAGCGGTAAGTGTTCAATGGTCTTAACGAATTCAAATAAGTTCAATCCTGTTTCTTCTAACCATCCGTTAACTTTGATTTCGTCAACATAAGCGTCTACAGATAGGTAAATACGATTTGGAAACTGTTCAGCAGCTGTTTTAAGCCATGCGGTATCTTGAATACCTTTCGTTCCGACAATCACATAAGCGACACCTTTATTGAAATAATCTTCAACCGTTTCAGTAGAACGGATACCGCCGCCAACTTCAATCGGTAAATCTGTTAAACCAACAAGTTGTTCAATATAATCCGCTTCAACAGGTTGTTTGGTTTTCGCAGCGATTAAATCGATAACATGGATACGTTTCACACATTTATAACGACTATAGAATTGAACGGCTTCTTCTGCAGTTCTCGCCATCGCTTCTTTCGTTTCATAGTCACCTTCAGTTAAACGCACACTTTGTGAATCGATTAAATCAATTGCTGGCCATACTTCAATCATGAATAAAACCGCCTTTCAATGCTTGGTCTAAAATAGCTAATCCGAAATCACCGCTTTTTTCTGGATGAAATTGGATACCGATTTTATTATCTTTTTGGACAATGGCGGTAATCGGCAGACCATATTCCGCTGTCGCAATAATCGGTGCAGGTGTTTGAACGTAATAAGAGTGAATAAAGTAAACGTCTTTATCTAAAAGAGGGTGTTTACTTTCTAAATTATTCCAACCTAAGTGCGGTACAGGGTATGGTGTATCAATCGGCACGACACGACCAGGAATCATACCTAAACCCTCTACATCGCCTTCATCACTGTGTTCAAACATCAGCTGCATACCTAAACAAATACCGATCATCGGTTTCTTGTCTTGAAGTTCAATCAGTAACTTATCTAGGCCAGAAGCTTTGAGTGCTGTCATCGCATCTTTAAAATGACCGACACCTGGTAAGATAATATGCGAGCTTTCTTTAATTGTGTCAAAATCGCTTGTCAGTTGTGCATCGTAGCCTAAGTGATTGACCGCGCGTTCAACATTTTTGATATTTCCGACACCATAGTCTACAATCGCGATCATTCAATCACTCCTTTAGAGGAAGGCACACCTTGTGTATCGCTTTCTGAAAGTGCGATTTTTAAACTGCGCGCAAAGGCTTTAAAAACCGCTTCAATTTCATGATGCGTATTACCGCCGCGGATTAAATCAATGTGTGTTGTCAAACGGGCATTAATCACAAGTGCTCTAAAGAATTCTTCGACAAGTTCTGTATCGAACGTACCGACTTTCTCTTTAGAGAATTCGGCATTAAATGATAAGAAAGGACGTCCACTGATATCTGTAACGACACGTGCTAACGTTTCATCCATTGGAATATAGAAAGTACCGTATCGTGTGAAAGATGTTTTATCACGAACAGCTTCTAATAATAATTGACCTAACACAATTCCGATATCTTCTGTTGTGTGATGATCATCAACATAGGTATCACCCTCAACTTTTAACTGAAGGGCAATACCGCTATGGAAGCTGAACAAAGTCAACATATGGTCTAAGAAGCCAACCCCTGTTGAAATCGATGTTTCTGATTGATTGGTAAAATCTAGCGTTGCTTCTATAGAGGTCTCTTTAGTTGCGCGTGTTTTATGATAAGTCATTTTGTTCACTCCATTCCTTGATGATTTGTGAGAGTTGATCGAGTTCTTGATCTGTCGCAATAGAATAACGGACAGCTTCATTTAATTCAGGTTCATCATAAATACGTGGTTTAAAACCATGTTCCATCACGTATTCACCTAAACTGCGTGCTTTTGGTCCATATGTGAAGACAAAGTTTGCTTTAGATGGAATCACTTTTAAATCATTGCTGTGGTAAGGTTTGAAAATATCATTAAGTTTACGACATAAGTAACGTTGTTCTGCGATCAGATTCATAACGCGTTTAGTATCTTTAAATAATGTTTCCGCTAGTGTTAAAGATAAAGTGCTCATCGGATACGGGTGTGCGAAACGATTTAATAATTGAATCGTTTTTGGTGTTGAAATCACGACACCGATACGTAAGCCAGCTAACGCGAAGACTTTACTTAATGTTTTCATGACGATGATATGATCTTCTAACGCTACTTCAATCGGTTCGCCAAATTCAATATAAGCTTCATCAATGACAAAGTAACCGCCAAGTGCTTTCATTTTGTCGCTGATAGCTTTCAAGAAATTGAAAGGATATTGTTCGCCTGTTGGGTTATGTGGCACGCTCATGATAAAGAAAGCAGGTTGAACGTCATCAATACGGTTTAAAATCGTTTCGAGTGAGAAGCGGAAATCTTGGTCGCATGAGACATATTCAATGTCACGCTCAGTTTGGCGCGCAAATTCGGTATACATAACAAAATCTGGGCTTAACGTAAGTACTGGGCCTTCTGGCAGAGCTAACATACATTTTTGAATCCATTCATCAGATCCGTTCGCAGCTAAAACTTGATTGGTATTTAAATTATAAAAATCCGCGTATGCTTTAAGAAAATCATTATATTGTGTTTCTGGGTAGACGCGAAAATCTGTATGATTAATGACTTCTGCAATTTCTGATTTAGAAAGTGCAGGAATCGGGCTTTCGTTTTTATCAATATAAATCAATTATGATTCCTCCTATTTTACTCTGACTTTAACTGAGGCTTCATGTTGGTATAAGCCTTCTTCATGGGCGATTGTCATAGCGCCTTCTGCAAGGTTGTTGAAGGCATGTTGGTCGTAACGGATTACAGAGTGACTTGTGAGGAAGTCATTGACTGTTAAACCGTTTGTGAAGCGGGATGTTTGGTTAGTAGGCAAGACGTGGCTTGGCCCTGCGTTATAATCGCCTAAAGCTTCAGGTGCATAAGAACCTAAGAACATTGCGCCAGCATATTTGATTTTGTTGATGTAATAGTCAGGTTCTTTTGTTTGAATTGATAAATGTTCAGGTGCGACATAGTTTGCGATTTCTATATTATCTTCGATACTTTCAGTCAAAATAGGGTAGTGGAAGTCTCGTACACTTGGTTCGATAATCGCTTTTCTTGGGGCGTTGTTGATAGCCTCTGGTAATAACGCTTCTACTTCTTCTAATAAAGATTGACTTGTAGATAATAAAAAAGTACGTGCACGCTCATCGTGTTCAGCTTGTGCTAAGATATCTTGAACAATAAATTCAGGACGAGATGTTTCATCTGCGATAATCATAATCTCACTTGGTCCAGCGATTTGATCAATACCGACATAGCCATAAAGTAATTGTTTCGCTAACGCAACAAACTGATTACCTGGTCCGACGATCTTATCAACTTTAGGTACAGTTTCCGTACCAAAGGCTAACGCCGCAATACTTTGTGCACCGCCGACTTGGAAAGTACGATCGACACCCGCAATTTTACAAGCTGCTAGAATACTTGATTTAATGCCTTCAGCTTGTGGAGGTGTCACTGCGATAATTTCTTTGACCCCTGCAACTTTAGCAAGTGTCGCAGTCATTAAAACAGTCGAAGGATAAGCGGCTTTACCGCCTGGAACATAAATACCGACACTTTCAAGCGGGTTATAAATTTCGCTTGTGTATTCACCGATGACATCTTCATGTTTGATACGTTCTTGGAATGCTTTGATATTTTCAAAGCTTTGTGTCAAAGCTTCACGTAATTCTGGTGAGATTTGAGTCAAGCTGGCTTCAATATCCGCTTGCGGTACTTCTAATTGTGAAAGTTCGACACCGTCAAATTGTTTATTATAGTCAAATAAGGCTTTGTCTTGATTCTTTTTGACGTTTTGAATGATTGTGTTGACTTGGTCGATTAATGATTGTTCGATATCTGAAACGTTTTGGAAACGCGCATAAAATTCAGTTTTATTAAGCATGTATAGAAACCCCTAGTTGTGTAATGAATTGATTAATAGCGTCTGATTTACTGAAGAAAGCATGTTTATTGGTAATTAATTTCGCATTTACATTACCAATTTGTTCACGTTCTTCTAATCCGTTAGATTTAAGTGTTGTACCTGTTTGGACGATATCCACGATAGCATCAACCATATTGACGACAGCTGCGAGTTCCACTGATCCAGATAAAGGAATGATGCTGACATCTTGACCGAGTTGATTGAAATATTGGCGTGTAGTATTAACGTAAGTCGTCGCAACACGATTGATATCTGTCACACCAGGTTTGGCTGCTACAGAAAAGTGGCATTGACCGAACGGTAAATCGATATAGTTATTCACATTATGATTTGGCTTTTCACTTAAGATATCACTGCCGGTAATGCCTAAATCTGCGATACCTTCTTCAACATAAGTAGGGACATCTGTTCCTTTAACTAAAATGAATTTAATATCTTTTACGGTAATCTGCAGCTTACGTTCACGCTGATGTAAAGCTTCTGCCCATATAGGATTGTTGTTGCGTTCTAAAAATGCGATGAAGTCTTTGAGTAATCTCCCTTTACTGAGGGCAATCGTTAACATAATTTGTTCCTCCTAATCTAATTGAATCCCAAAACCGAAACCATCGATTGTTCCACTGTAATGACCGCCTGACATTATCGGTTCAGACTGGCTATTTTCAAACAGCTGCATAAAACTGCCGATATAGTATGTTTTCGGTGGCATTGTTGTTACATCTAAGTGAATCGTTTGGATGCCTGCACGTTTTAATTCTTCTGACCATCGTAATAAAGATAAGTATGTCGGATGATCGTTAGGGATAATATTTCGAATATAATCCAGTTGCAAATGAGTCGGTTGTTTCAATAAACCTAAAAGTTTATGACCTTTAGGCAACTGCTGATTAAGTTCAGAAAGGTTACGTTCATTAATCAATTGTAAGATTTTTGGTGTGCGTTCTTCTTCACTTAACAACAACGATAACAGTTGATAGTGACCAATCACCGCAAAATCTACCTCGCGTTTCATTTCCTTTTGAACAAATCCCAACATTAACTGAAAGCTCGTCAACATTTCTTGGTAAGTCGGATGAAATACTTCAATACCTAAGTTTGTGCTGATATGTTCATTGTTTGCGATAGGGCCTGCATATACGGCTTGTTTTAAATTTAAAGCATACGTTCTGACATAATGTTGAAGTTGATCTGTCCAGTCATTACGAAGCGCAAAGAAATTTTGACCATTTTTCCAAATGCTGCGCGTTCCCATACTTTCTAAATCATCTTGCGTCAACTGTTGCCAATTCAAACGTTCAATAAAATGCAAATCTATCACTTCATACTGATGAGATTGGAAATATTTTAAAAAGCGGAGTTCCAAATCTTTTCGTTTAAGCACTTTATCTTGGTATTCGATGTATTCCATTTATAGTTCCTCACTTCCATCAACGCTTTCACTCTCTACCGAACTAAAGCGTATTGATTTAATGACGTAATCATAGCACGAAATCACAGTTAAATCAATAGAATATTCAGAATATGATAATTATTACGAAAAGACTTATTGATGTAAGAATATTCAGAAAATTTATTGACGCTAGCGGATTTTTATTGTATATTATTTTTAATAGATAGAGAACGTTTTAAAAAACGGTGTTTTCATGAAAAAGTATGTTGCTAGAACAATAATTATTGCCACTTTATTACTAGGAATGGGAACAACTACAATTGCAAATGCTTACGAATGGGCAGAAGGTGGAAAATGGAGTCATGGAATAGGCTCAACATATGTTTGGTCATATTACACACATAATAGTTATGGTCATGATTCTACAGCAATCGGCAAATATCGTTCAGATAGTGGCTATACCACTGCTGGAAAACAAGCACGTGCATCTGCGGAAAAAGCTTGGTGGGGTAACCAAGCATATTATAGAGTATATTAGAATATCATTTAAAAAGAGTGGGGCTGGGACATAAATCCAGCCTCTTTTATATTTTAGATGTGAATCTAATTTTGCAAAGCAAAAAAGTTAAAATATATAAATTAGCTAGTATACTAGGCTATGTGTACGAGGATAAATTTAAATCTAAACATAGTTTATATAGAGAGATTTTAATTGTAGTAGAAAATGAATAGTCTGATTGATAGGATAGAATGTACTGGTTTAATGTGGATTTCTAAATGGATTTGAATAATTTAAAGCTCAGATAAGCAGTTATTTCTATTTTATTGTTTTATATACCTTTTACTAAATGAAAGTAATTTTTGATTGAAATACGTAATTGAGAATCATTATCAATGGTGGTAAACTATGTTTAAGTTATATTCACACGATAAATTTAACAACAGATTTTTAAGGAGGAGATACATGCATGCAACGTGAGAAATTAGAAGTTAAAGATTTAATTAACATCAGGCTCTTTACTGCAATATTTTTTGTGTTAATTACACCTGTAGGTATTGCGGGGATAGTGCCAGTGATTATGTTTTTCTTACCTGCATTATTTGCGATTATTGGCAGTGTACCTATTATGTTGTTGGTAGCTAAAACACAAAAGTTTGGTGCTTTAAGTATCAGTGGTATTGTAGTGAGCTTAGTATTGTTTATTATGGGTCACCCAGGGCTCGCATTAATTACTGGTATTCCATTACCGATTCTAGCTGATTTAATTATGAAGATCGGCAACTATTGTCATTGGCTTACATTAAGTATCGGTTATATTGTTTTTTCATTTTGGTCACTCGGCAGTTTGCTTCCGTTTTACTTCGCAAGACAATCCTTTTTCGATTATCTCGAACAAAAAAGAGGACAGGAATATACAGCACTACTTGATAAATTATTCACACTACAAACCTTACCTATCATTTTAATGACTTGTATTGTCGGTGCTGTTATCGGAATTGTTATCGCAAGAATTCTATTTAAGAAACATTTTGTACGTGCAGGTATGGTGTCATGATCAATACTCAAATTGATCCAAGAATAAAATTATTAAGCATGGTATTGATCTCTTTTATTGCTTTAACAGGGACTACTACAGGTTATGCAGTTTTTCCACGACTTGTAATTATTCTGATACCTACATTTTGTCTGCTTTATCTACATTATTATAAAGCTGGCTTATTATGCTTTTTTATTCTTTTTACTGGATGGTATATCGAAACATTCCAATTGAGAGATTACCATGCGGTTGTGTATAGTTTGATATTTATAATAGCCAATTTGCTTACACGTTTTTTACCTGCTGCTTTAATGGGATTTGTCTTATTTAAAACAACGTCAGTTGAAATGTTCATTAGTGCATTAGAGAAAATGAAGTTTCCCAATGTGTTGACGATTCCTTTAGCGGTCATGTTTCGTTTTCTTCCTGTGGTCTATCAAGAATCGCAAAACATTAAACATGCGATGCGTATGCGGGGTATGACGACACTTCAAGCGTTTCTACATCCGATACGTTATACCGAAATGCGTATTATACCGTTAATTAATCGAGTGGTCAAAATTTCAAATGAGTTGACAGCCGCTTCTTTAACAAGAGGACTGTCTGTAGACGCTGCACGTACGTCACTCATTGTATTTAAAATGACTGCAATCGACAAAACTATCGCAGGATTCTTAATTTTACTTGTTTTATTTTATTACGTTATATAAGAGGGAGGCTCAAATGATTCAATTTAACAATGTAACTTTCAGCTACAGTGCTTCAGATAAAAATGCATTAGAAGATTTTAATTTAACTATTCGTCCTGGCGAAGTGGTCTGTTTAACAGGATTATCAGGATGCGGAAAATCAACAGTACTAAGATTAATCAACGGGCTAATTCCTCAGTTTTTCTCAGGTGAAATCGCAGGAGATATTGTCATCGCAGGACAAAACATGAAGGACTATGCTTTCAAAGATTTAAGTCACAAAATCGGCAGTATCTTTCAAAATCCTAGATCACAATTCTTCTGTACACATGTATTAAATGAACTTGCCTTTGAATTAGAAAATTACTATACAGACCCAGAAGAAATTCAATCACGAATTATTAGAGCAGTAGATCAATATCAAATTAATGATTTACTAGAAAGTAATGTCTTTGAATTGTCGGGTGGTCAACAACAAATGATTGCCTGTATCAGTATTGAAATCGCAGGACAAGCGCTTATTGTCATGGATGAACCTTCTTCAAATTTAGATTTCAAAGCCGTTCAAAAATTAGCACGTATGATTCAATCTTGGAAGCAACAAGGGAAGACGATTGTTATTGCGGAACATCGTCTGCATTATTTATTAGATTTGGCAGATCGTTTTATCTTAATTGAATCAGGTCAGATTACTAAAGCGTGGAATCAAGATGATTTTCGTCAATTAGAACTAAAACAATTAAAAGCACATGGTTTACGAGCGACAGATTTAACACGACTACGACCAAAACGATCAGAACCTTCATCACACGATGTGATACCTATACAAAACTGGCAATATCGCTATCAGAAAAAAGAAACATTAGATTTAAATATTGAGCGATTTGATTTACATAAAGGTGCGATAACAGCGATAGTCGGCCACAATGGGGCAGGGAAATCTACATTCGCGAAAGCATTAATGGGTGCAGTTAAGTTAAATAGAGACGCAGTGATTATGAACGACACACATAAAATACGTCAAAAACAGTGGAAGCACGATGTATATCAAGTCTTTCAAAATGTAGAGTCTCAACTTTTCGGTGAAACTGTAGAAGAAGAAATCAGATTCAGTCATCGTAATATGCCAGATGCTGATTTAGTACATGCGTTAGATATAATTGATTTAAAACAACACCGTGATAAACACCCCTTATCACTTTCAAACGGAGAAATGCAGCGACTGGCGATTGCGAGTGCTAAAGAAAGCGGCAGACCTATTTTAGTATTTGATGAACCAACCAGTGGTTTAGATGGCAAACGTATGTCTGAATTTGCGACAGAATTACGACAATTAAAAGGCCAAGGGTATACAATTCTGGTCATTACACATGATTATGAATTGATTATAAACAGCGCAGATTATGTTGCGGAATTTCATGAAGGGGAGGTCAAACACCACTATCCGCTTGATATGCGTAATGTCAAAGTACTTCAAAACTTCTTTGAATTATAATTATTTAATAATAACGAAAATATAATAGTGTTATTCTAACTACTTTAAAAAACATAAATAATAGTAATGACATTGATTTAAGGGTGTGCTATACTCCCTTTATACATTGTTAATGAGAATGATTATCATTATCGGTGTAAAAATTAATGATTAGGAGCGTTATCAACGTGAGAAACAACAAAGAGAGAACAGTTATGAACCATGCCAACCAGAAAGCGTACCAATATTCAATTCGTAAATTTACTGTCGGAGCAGCTTCGATAGCTGTAGGTGCAGTGATCTTCTTAGGAGGAGGACAAGCACAAGCAGCTGAACAAGAAGCGCCCGTATCAAACGCAGCAGCACCGACTACTGTAACGGATAGCGGCACTTCGACGACACCAAACGCGACACCTGTTTCAGCGTCAAAAACAGTTGAGTCAAAAGAGAAAGAAGCAGTTAAACCACAAGCAGCATCTACAGCACAATCTCAAACAGACTCAAAACCGACACCTGAGAAAGTTGAAACAACACCAGCACCAAAACAAGAAGCACCATAAACAGAAAAAGCAACAGCAGCACCAACAAATCAAGTCTCAGTACAAGAAGCAATTAAACAACCATCTTTACAAGATCCTCACGCAAACGAAGAGCGTTACCCAGTAGAGTTTAAAGTCGTTAAACCCAATACTGACGAAGAAGCATTCTTCCATGCATCAAATATTAAACAACCTGCTCAATTTATAAAAGGTGATAAAGCATCAACTGTTGAATTAACATTAGACATTCCAACAATTTGGGATAGATTTGATGTTTATCAAGAGAACCATAAATTAAATACACAAGTCACTGCTTACGATAAAGCAAAAAATACAGCTAAGTTACAATTCGCAGTTCCAAACAATACACAAAGTGTCATTGTGAAATCATCAACGAAATCATCATCAAGATTGGTTACTAGTCAAGAGTTTGAAGATGTTGAACTTAAATTCAACCAACCTATCAACGCAAGTGATTCTAAGCCATTAACACAAGATGAGTGTAAGAAAAAGAAAGAAACAGAAGCATTCGATAATGCGATTACGTTAGAAGATAAGATATATCAACTTAAGAAGTTGATGGCGAAAGATAAAGTGCCTTCAGAAAATGATAAAGAAATGCTTGCTGACTATGAAGAACAATTACAAGAACAGTTAGCAGCTGCGAAAAAAGAATTTAAAAATGCGCCATTGTCAGATTTCACAATTACGAACCCAGAACAACATAACTTTGAAGTGTTGCATAGTAAGAAAAATGAACCTTCACACATGGACTTTGAAGTAGTCAAACCTATGCAAGTCTTCCAACAAAACGGTAAACACTATGTGGCGATGACAATTAAGTCAGAAAGCATGTGGGATGACTTTATGGTAGATACTAAGGAAGGTTACGAGCGTGTGAAAACGATCGCACGTGATACGAAGAAGAATGAAAGAACAGTCGTCTTCCCATATCAAGTTGGTATTGATCACTATGATGCGATTGTGAAGGTCAGCTTACCTAAAATCAACTACGAAGGTGCTTACCATGTAAGAATTAAAGACCTTGACCAAAATAAACCGCCGACTGCACAATCAATCCAACAACAAACAGATGCAGCAGCACCGAAAGTGACGCCTAAGCCACAAGTAGAAAAGCCAGCTCCAAAACCACAAGTTGAACAACAATCTGACCACACTACACCTAAAGTAGAAACTTTAAATGCTGCGCCTGTTACAAAAGAAATCGGCTTTATGGTTAAAAAAGACGGTGAAGATCAAAAATCAGTCATGGATGATTATATGGACCACCCAGCAAAAGTGGTTAAGGAAAATGGTAAAACATTTGTACAGTTTACAATTAAAAATCCAGATTGGTGGCAATCATTTGAACTCTTTGATGGTGCACAACAGCTCAAACAACATGAGGTTTCAAAAACAGCTGATCAAAAAGTTATTAACTTTGAAGTGAAACCAGGTACAAAGATGTTAACAAGTAAGGTGCATATTGTAGTCCCAGGCATCAATTACAACAATAAATATACGACACAAATTGCGTTTGACGAAGCAGTTGCCGATTTGAAAGCGCCTGAGTCAAAACCTCAAGTTAAACCTATGCCTAAGCCACAAGAAAAAGCTGAAGATCAAGCAACTGATAAAGTTGTAGATAAAACAGCTGAAAAAGAAAAAGTACAACCAAAAGTTATCACACCTGAAAAAGATACTAAGCAAGTCGATGAATCGACTGAAAAAGCATCGGATGAGTCTAATGTAAAACCAGAAATAAAAGTAGAACCGATGTCAGTTCAAAAAACAGAACCAAAAGTATCTGAAGTTGTGACAGAAGTACAAGATGCGGCAGCAACTCAACCATCTATGAAAGCTATAGCATCTAAATCTGTACAGCCGCTTGGTTCAGTTAAAGCTAAAGCAATGAAGTCTGAAACTGTAAAATCAGTTAAAGGAAACAAATCAACACCTGATAAGGCAAAAGCATTGCCGAAAACTGGTACAGAAGAATCAGCGACAACGTTTGGTATTTTATCTGTATTTTTAGGTGGTATCGCACTGTTTTGGAATAGACACGTGAAATCAAAGAAAAATAGTCTGTAATGTATTCCTGAGAATCAAGAAAATGAGGTTGTGGGTCTCTCACAACCTCTCATCATATAGAAAGAAGGATGATTCATATGACAACAACAATCAAGAAAGTTATCGCAATGAGTGCGGTATTAATTGTGTTAACTTGGGCCATTTTTTCCATTGTAGCTTCAGCTGCTGAAAAAGATCTGAATTACGATATTTTAAAACATAAAACACAAGACGTATCCATGGCAAATGATTATTTCAATAAACCCGCTAAGTTAATTGATAAAAACGGTAAACAATATGTACAATTCACAGTCAACCACAGCCATTGGATTGTTAACTTTACATTTAACGGTCAAAAAGAAAATATTGTGCATGAAGATAAAGCAAAAGATGAACGTACTTCAGAATTTTTAATCGATAAAATATCAGGCGAAATTCCAGGCACAATTAAAGTGTATATCGATGAAGAAGTAAACGGTAAACCTTTTAAATATGACCATAACTACAACATCACATATTTATTAAAAGGTGATAAGCAAGGTGACAGTGCCGCAGCTGCATCCCATGCGGATGATTCAAAAGGTGACACTTCAAAAGGAGAAAATGCCGAAGCAACAGGAAAAGCAACATCATCAGATGCGACACCGACAAATCCACAAACAGCTGCCGGTGAATCTAAATGGCTTTATATCACTTTAATGGGTGCTTCAGCTGTATTACTTCTATCTTTTGTCGTCTATAAACGTAAAAAAGGACAACATTAAAATGAATGTACCTCACAAATGTTTAGTTGCTGCACTATGTGGCAGCTTACTTTGTTCATTTACCGTTGACGAATCAAAAGCTGAAGTCAATCATCAAACATTATCACAACAAACAGTTAAAGAGATACCTTTTAAAGTCTATAAAGAAAACAGTCAGGATGTGTCAGTTATGAATGATTATATGGCACATCCAGCAACTGTCAAAACTAAAAACAACAAAGTTTATTTACAGTTTAAATTGCTGCATCCAGAGTGGTGGAAAGCTTTTGAATTATATGAAGGTGATAAACAATGTGATGTACGTACAGTCAGTGAAACAAAAGAAGCACGTATTGTAGAAGTTGAAGTCACATCAGAGACGCAAACATTTACTTCAAAAGTACATATTATCGTCCCTGATATTCATTACGATCATCACTATACAACCAAAATTAATTTAGAAGCACAATTGCCAAAAGATGTGACACCTAAAGTACAACCGACACCAAAGCCAAGTCCTGAATCGAAGCCAAAAACTGACGTTCAACCAAAACCAGATACACAACCAACAGAAAAACACACACCCAAAAAAGTATTTCCTAAGAAATCCAATACCCACGTATCAGAAATACAGAATTTGAATTTCAAAGTATTAAAACATCAAACAAATGAACGATCAGTGATGGATCAATATATGGTACATCCAGCTAAAGTGACCTATCACAATCAGCAAGCTACTGTTCAAATGACATTAAAAAATGCTGTGTGGTGGAAGTCTTTCGAAATCTTTAATGGTGAAACGCGTATTCCAGTAAAAGTGGTAAGTGAAGATTCACAACAAGATCAACGTGTCATTGAATTTAACATGCCAAAAGATCAGAAAATGTTGACCTCAAAAGTACATATTATTGTTCCGTATTTAAATTATGATCATCACTATACAACTGAAATGGTGTTTAAAGAAACAGCTCAAGAGACAGACACACCAAGCCAACAAGAAGAAAAAGGTGGCACATCTATCAAACAAGATGAGGATACAGAAATATCAACAAATGAAGCGACAGAAACGGTTGAAACTAAAGAAAATACTATAGTAGAAACTCCGTCAGAACATGCATCTGAGACACATAATCATAAACAAATACCAACCAATCCAGCATTTTATCAGGCACAATCGGTGAATGACACACCATTTATTACGTCATCAAGACCTCCACAACCAAGTGCTGTTAAAACAACACAAACTGCAAAAACAATGGAAGAACCGCCATTGCCTGAAATATTTCCTAAATTCAATCGGCATGCGGATGATGGTGAACCTATTAAATTTACAAAGACACATTCAGATGTTGGAAAGTATTTAAAGAGAATGAATCAAATTTATTTAGGTGCGGTGATTATTTTGGCGAGTGCTTTGTTAGTAGTCTCTACACTTTACGTTAGAAAGGGTGAAGGTAAAGGTCATGAGAAAAAACATTAAACAATGGTGTGTTGTACTTTTAGGTTTAATTGTTCTACTGACTGGTTGCCAAGCACAAGAAGATAAAAATAACCAAACATCTTCTGAAAAATACCGCATTGTACCGACAACAGTAGCTTTGACACAAACGTTAGATGCTTTGAATTTAGATATTGCAGGTAAACCAGATTCATATAAAACACTACCTAAAAGATATGACAATGTACCGAAAGTCGGACAACCGATGACACCAGATATGGAGAAGGTACAAGCTGTTCACCCGACACATATTTTAGGCGTTTCTACTATTGAAGATGAGACAAAACCTAAGTTCAAAATGATTAAAGCTAAATCTATCTTTTATGACTATGACAGTCTAAAAGGCATGAAAACTTCTATTTCACAGATGGGTAAAGAATTTAATCGTGAAACAGAAGCATCAAAGCTAAATCAAAAATTAACTCATGCAGAAGAACAAATCAGACAAAAAGCAGCGCAACAAAAGCACCCTAAAGTACTTATTTTAATGGGTGTGCCAGGCAGTTATTTAGTTGCTACGAATCGCTCTTATATCGGCAATTTAGTTGAAATTGCGGGCGGTGAAAATGTGATTAAAGAAGATTCGAAACAATATCTAGCTTCTAATACAGAGTATCTGTATGACGTTGATCCAGATATTATTCTGCGTCTGCCACATGGAATGCCTGAAGAAGTTAAAAAGATGTTTGATAAAGAATTCAAAGAAAATGATATTTGGAAACATTTTAAAGCAGTCAAGACAGGTCGTGTCTATGATTTAGAAGAACAACCTTTCGGCATTACAGCTAATATCGATGCAGACCAAGCCATGCAAGATTTATATGATATCTTCTACAACAAGAAATGAGGTGCAGTATGAAATATAAATTCAGTGTCGTCTTTATGTGTACCTTAATTCTCTTTGTTGTAGTTGTCTTGTTTGCGTTGCTTAACGGTAAATTAGGCATAAGTTCAGCTCAGCTTTGGCATAAAATCGCAACAGGTCATGATAATCAAATCGATGCGATTATAGATTTACGTTTACCACGTATCATTGTCGCGATTTGTGCAGGTGCTGCGTTATCCGTAGCGGGTGCTTATTTACAAGCAGTGCTGAAAAACCTGCTTGCAGACGCCAGTATTATCGGTATCGGTGTCAGTTCAGGTGCCTTGGTGGCTAAAGCACTTGTGATGACTTTGATGCCGACTTTATTCTTTTATATGCCAATTATCAGCTTTATAGGCGGATTATTGCCATTTACTTTATTGTTTTATTTACAACATCGTTATCCGCTGAATCCGATGCGCATGCTGCTTGTCGGTGTGTCGATGTATGCGATGTTGAATGGTATGTTGGAATATTTAACCGCTAACCCAGCTGTGAGATTATCTGCTGGTTTATCTTTAAAAGTATGGAAAGACGCAGCACAAATTTCAGTGACAACGTGTATAGGACTTATCTTAGCTATAACTGTTATCTTTCAAGCGAATATGTTGGGATTTGATGATCGACAAGCACACAACTTAGGCTTTCCTATTCAACGTTACCGTATGTGGATAGGGTTGATTGCGGTCTTTTTAGCGAGCAGTGCAGTAGCTGTAGCGGGTGCTATGGCCTTTGTCGGTTTGATTGTACCGCATATTGCACGTCGTTTAGTCGGCAGTGATTATAAGAAAGTTGTGATTTGTTGTGTATTATTCGGTGCGATAGGCGTACTATTAGCGGATACACTTGGCAGGTTGATGTCCCGTCAATTTGAAGTGCCAGCGCATATTATTACGGTCATTATCGGCGGACCTTATCTTATCTATTTAATTTGTAAAGGAGCGTACCGAAATGAATATCAACAACGTTGAGTTTAAATATGGTCAAAAACAACTCTTTAATGACTTGAATCTGACAATTAAACGTCATGCGGTAACTTCTATTATCGGACCGAATGGATCAGGTAAGAGTACCTTACTTCAAATGCTTGCAGGTTATCTTCAACCTCAGGCTGGTTGTGTGTACATAGAAGACAATGATTTGAATACATTAGGTAAGAAACAACTTGCGCAAATGTTATCAGCAGTCCATCAAAACAATACAGCACCTGAAGATTTCACCGTTAAAACATTACTGCGCTATGGACGATATAGTCATCATCGTTGGTTGAAGAAGGATGTAAGAGGAGAATCGGTCATTGAACGTGTACTTGAACAATTCAATTTAACTAAGTATGCAGATCGTCCGATTGGCGCTTTGTCCGGTGGCGAAAAACAACGTGTTTTTATCGCAATGGCCTTAGTCCAAGAACCACAATATTTATTATTAGATGAACCTACCACATTTTTAGATTTACATTATCAATATCAAGTCCTTGAGATGATTCGACAGTTAAACGACATGCATCGTTTAACTATCATCATGGTGCTTCATGACATTAATCAGGCTTTAACTTATAGTGATGAACTGATTTGTGTCGCAAATGGTGAAATTGCAGCACAAGGCAAGCCGCAAGCTATCGTGACACCAGAATTATTAAAAACAATTTACCAAATCGACGCAAAGATTATTCATGATAAAGATTGCGGCATATTAATTGGTAAATGCCACGGCGGGTGTTAATGATGAATAAACTAATACGTGTCATTCAATTTGGATTAGTGCTGGTTATTATTGCGGCTATCTATCTTATCTTCCAACATCGTTTAGATAATGAAGCGGAAGAAAAACAATACGAAGTTTTACAAACAGACTATAAAAAGAAAGGGGTCCGCCCACAATTTGAAGCATTAGCAGAGGTCAATTCTGACATTCATGGGTGGATTCGTTTAGAAGGTACGAGTTTGAATTATCCCGTTTTACAATCCCGAGATAATGAAGATTACTTAGAACATAACTTTAAGAAACAAAAAACGAAAAAGGGCAGTATCTTTGTAGATTATCGTAATAACTTACAAGATTTATCTCAAAATACAGTGCTTTATGGTCATAGTGTTGGCGATAAAACTATGTTTGATGATTTACATCAATATTTGAATCAAACATTTTATGATGCACATCAAACGATAGAGTTTGATACAAAGTATCATCAGTATGCGTTAAAAGTATTCAGCGCATATTCGACGGATACCCATGATAACTATATACAGACAAATTTCAACAATGTACATGAATACGAACAGTTTTTAAAAGAAACGAAAAATAAATCGAAAATCAAAACAGATATTTCAGTTCATCCACAAGACAAGATAATGACGTTATCTACGTGTGAAGATGCTTTTTCGCGTTCTGATAAACGTGTTGTTGTGGTTGGAAAATTAATTGAAAACAGATAAAGGAGTGTATGCGCTATGTTTATGGCAGAAAACAAATTGAAATTAGATAAAGGTTCAGCAGAAGGAATTGTAGAACGTTTTTACAAACGACAAGGTATTGAAACAATTGAAGGTTTTAAAGAAATGTTTGTCACAACGACAAATAATTTAAAAGAATATGATGAAGTGAAAATTTTAACAATTTGGGATGCAGAAGCATGTTTCAAAAATTGGTTGAGCTCAGATGTCTTCAAAGATGCCCATAAAAATGTACGTCATCAAACTCAAGATCAAGCGAGTCCAATCCAAGATAATGAAGTACTGACTTATACAATTGGCTATTACTATTTAAATGATCAAGAGGGGAAATAGAACGAAGTTTATTTCTCATTATGATTAAAAATAAGCAAACAAAAAAGGTCTATTCATTCGGTATTTGAAATGAATAGACCTTTTAGTATGAACAGGAACAGGAATCCCACGACGAGTTAGCCAATTAAAACATCCTCCAATTGATTATATTCTTCAATGTAACGATTGAATGCTGCTTCATCTTTTTCGATTAAAGCTTGGTCAATCAGTTCTGTAAGTTTTTCTTTACGTACATTACGTAGAGCTTGATCAATTACGAGTTCTACCCCCAGGTCGTTTACATTCGCTACGAACGCCTTCAGTGTTCCATTTTTTACATTGATATTGTGATTCATTTTAATCACTGCCTTTCTTTTTTTAAGTTATTTACGAGTATACATTGCATTTAATCTAAAATCAATGAATATTCTGACTTTTTAAAAATTAAAAGTGTAATATTAACTCAAAAGTTTCTATTGACTTTTCTAGGTGCTAGTATACAATAATTATATGATTAGATGTCTAACGAATTCTAATCGTAATTAATTAAATAGGAGGACGTGCTTATGGACGAACATAGCATCTTCAAAAGCGATGATATGGCCATTATCCCAGTCATTGCTCAAGAGTATGGAGCACTCCATACAAAATTGCTTACCTACAATAAAGATCCGAGGATTGTAGAAAGCTCCCCGCAAAAAACTTTAGACAACTCTTGTCGCTTTTATGGTTCAACCTTTCAATCACTTCGAACTGATACCGCTCGGATTACCAACATCAACAGTAAACCACCCATTTTACTTTCACCAGTTATTTCAATCTTTCTATTCTCTACCCATTCTGAACGCTCTGAAGACAATATTTGGATAAACATTGAATTTGTACAAGATATCAAAGCGTTGAAGAACAATACCACTAAAATCACTTTTTCTGACGGACAATCTTTAATCACAACCGCAACAGTCCGTACTATCTGGCATCAATATAAAAATGCAGCTTATTATGAACACATCATTAGAAAGCGTGTTAAGAAAATTAAATGGAATACAGAGCGTCCTATTGACTACTCTAAACCTGCTTTAGACGTGTATGAAACACTTTGTACTTATTTAGTGATTAATAACACACCACGCAGCTAGCGTAATTTTAAACATTTTATGATATTATCTCAAACTGCGGGATGTTTATAGGGAATGAGTGTAAATGTTCCGCAACTTTTTCGTTATTTTCTCTTGAATTATTTTAAGGGATTGTTATAATAGTATTTGTGCTTGAAGAAATTACATTATTCCACAGTAGCTCAGTGGTAGAGCTATCGGCTGTTAACCGATCGGTCGTAGGTTCGAGTCCTACCTGTGGAGCCATATGGAAACGTACTCAAGTTGGCCGAAGAGGCGCCCCTGCTAAGGGTGTAGGTCGCGAGAGCGGCGCGAGGGTTCGAATCCCTCCGTTTCCGTTACTGTAAGAATCCCATTAAATCAATGTCTAAGACGTTGACTTAATGGGATTTTTCTTTTTGTCAAAGTTGAATGAGAAAAGGTGAGAAACTGAGTTCTCACCTTAATCATGTAAAGCTTATTTAATTATGACATTAATCGAATTAATTCTTCTCTTGGAATATCTCCGAAATAATGATACGTATCGAATTCAGATAAAGCCGCTTCAATACTCTCGAAATTATGCAAGCTGCCGACTAATGCATGTTCTAAATCTGACACATCGCCGACACCGAAGAAGTCACCGAAAATTTTCGCATGTTCAATACGTCCGCGCTTAACATCTAATTTAATTTGAACGAAACCTTTTTCGAATTTCTCTTCACGTTCAAAGTTATATTTAGGGTTTTTACCATAGTTCCAATTCCATGAACGATATTTTTCATTACTTAATGCTTCAATGTTCTTCCAATCATCTTCAGTTAATACATATTCTTCAACTTCATGTTCACCAAAGATATGTTTTAGGATAATTTCTTTGAAAGTTTCAATGTCAATCGGCTCTTCTAAGAATTCAGAGATGTTTGCGACACGTTTACGTACTGATTTAATACCTTTAGATTGAATCTTCGCAGGGTTCACACGTAAAGCATTCGCAACTTCGTTTAAGTCACTATCTAACATTAAAGTACCATGGCTGAACATACGCTCTTTCACTTTAACCATCGCATTTCCTGAAATTTTAGCTGCACCGATTTGGATATCGTTACGTCCAGTCATTTCAGCATCTACGCCCATTGCTTGTAAAGCTTGAACAATCGGTTCTGTGAACTTTTTAAAGTTATGGAAACTGTTGCCGTCGTCATCAGTGATAAAGCTGAAGTTTAAGTTTCCGAAATCATGATAAACGGCACCGCCGCCTGAAATTCGACGCACAACATCGATATTGTGTTCATCTACATAGTGTTGATCAACTTCTTCAATCGTATTTTGGTTTTTACCAATAATGATAGAAGGGCGGTTAATATAGAATAAAAAGTAATCGCTATCGTTAGGAAGGTGTTTTAACACATACTCTTCCATTGCTAAATTTAATGTGGGGTCTGTAATACCTTTGTTACTAACAAACTTCATACATTCTCTCTCCTTCTGTACTTACTTTGCTTGATACTTTATTTATGCCCTAATTTAGGATAAAATGCCAACTATACACTTTGCCAGAAAAAAGGCACCAGTCGGACTTCAATTACAATTATAACGTGTTTACAGGATATTTGTTTATTTGAAGAGAGAATTTTAGTACAATATAGAATAGTATAATTCAAGGAGGATCTGTAATGACTATTGCAGAAGTAGGAGATATTGTAGAATTTTATGACGGTTTAAGAGGCCGTGTCGAAAAAATTAATGATAACTCTGTTATTGTTGACTTAACTATTATGAAAAATTTTGAATCATTAGATTTACCTGAAAAAACGGTAATTAATCATAAACGCTATAAGATAGTTGATCAAGAAGGTTAAAATATAATGAAAACTAATACAAAAGCATTACTATGGTTTGTGATAAGCTTTGTAGTGTTCCACATCATCTTATTTATCATGTGGGGAGAACGACAAGAATATTGGTATCTGTATACAGGCATTATGTTGTTTGCGGGTATCAGTTATGTCTTTTATCAACGTGATTTAGAATCTAAACGATTGTTGACGTCTATCGGTATCGGTATTTTAACCGCAATCGCATTAATCATTGTACAGTTGATTATGTCTTTGATGTCACAAGATTTAACGTATACATCATTGATTAAAGATTTATCACGTTCTGGCGTTTACTTTAAATGGCAGATTTTAGTGACATTACTCTTTGTGATTCCTTGTCATGAACTTTATATGCGTACGGTACTGCAAAAACAATTGTTGAATCTTAAGTTACCGGCTTGGGCAGCGATTGTGATTACTGCACTCGCATCAAGTTCACTCTTTTTCTACTTCGATCAAATCTGGTTATGCATTTTTATTTTCATCGTACAAGCTATTCTATCAATCAGCTATTATTATACGCGTCGAATTATTACAACTTCTGTTGCACAAATTGTGGCAGTGGTGTTATTACTGATTTTTCATCCTTAATTCAAAAGGACAAAAAAGAACCTGTCAGCTTATCTCAAGCTTGGACAGGTTCTTTTTGCTATATCTTAATTAATACGTTGAACGTTCTAAAAGTTCGAAATAAGAAATCTTGGAAATATCTACTACATATTCTGATGGTTCTGTAACGTGTAATGCGCCTGCATTTGAATTCTCTTCAACGGCTTCTACTGAAATTTCATTGCCGTTGTCCATATAAAAGACAAGATATTTAGCAGGATTTTCATTTAAATACGTTAGAATCGTTGCTTTATTCATATAGTTTCAACTCCATTTAACTAAAATGTGATATTACCATGTTTGTCTGCTGGTCTGAATAGCATTGTATTGATTGCGCTGATAATCGCGATCACATGTGGAATGCCTGTCCAGAAGAACGCTAAGTGTAAAAGGCCTGAGCCGTTTTTACCTGCGTAGAATCTGTGCACCCCGAAGTTGCCGAGGAACAGTGCAAGTACAATATAAACAATTTTATTTACTTTCATACTGATTGCTCCTTTCTCCATTTAAGTGATACCTTTATTATGAATGATGAAATACAAACTTTCCAATAATACAAATGTTAAAATAATAAGTGAACAAACAATATAAATGATTGTTAAACTATATAGTGAATGATAATAACTAAACACATAAAGGAGAAAACAATGATTAGACCTGCTAAACCAACTGATAAACGTGCTATTGCAGAATTAACATATATTATCTGGCAAGATATGGAGTTGCCGATTGTAAAACGATTTGATAAATCTCATGTCATTCAATGGCTGGAACAAAGTATTACAGAAATACCTTATCGTTGTTATTACGACAATGTACAAGTTTACGATGTTGAAGGGGAAGTCGCTGGCGTTATTATTACGTATCTTGGTAAAGATGAAATGGATTTAGAAGAAAATTGGTTGAAGTTAGATTTACCAAAAGAAGCGAAAGCAATAGGAACACCTTTACCTTTAAGAGAAGCAAAATCAGATGAGCTATATATCGAAACTGTGGCTGTTTTCCCAAAATATAGAGGAAGAGGAATTGCGACACAGTTAATGGAATCTGTCATCCATCACTCTAAAACATATAAGCTGAGCTTGAGCTGTGATTTAGTAAACACAGGTGCGTTCAGACTTTACGAACGTTTAGGGTTTCATAGTGAAGGTGTGATTGATTTATATGGCCATGATTATTATCACATGGTCATTGAACCTCAAGAAGGATAAAAAAAGAGACTGGAACGAAAAGTTCCAATCTCTTTATCATCATCAAATACCGCCTAATAACGCACTGATATAAATCCCTAATGCATACAGTAAACCAAATACTGTGTTTGTTTTACCTGTTGCTGCCATAGCTGGCATCATTTCAGCAGGTGTATCGTTCTTTTTGAAACGACGAATGGCTTTGATAGGGAACGGGAATGATAACAGTATGAGTAAGTAAAAGATTGAACCGCCAGGTACAAAGAAAACAGTATAAATGACCCATGCATAAGCGATGATGTACATGAGGGCCATGAAGCGGATAGAATTGGCTTTACCTAATAAAATCGGTAATGTTTTGCGTCCGCTTGCTTTGTCTTTGACACGGTCTCGGATGTTATTGGCCATATTAATTAAGCCAATTGTGATAATAATCGGTACACTGATCCATACAGCATAACCTTGTAAGTTATCTGTTTGAATAAAGAACGCGATTAAAATAATAATCAGTCCCATAAAGACGCCGGAGAACAACTCTCCAAAAGGTGTCCAAGAAATTGGGAAGGGACCGCCTGTATACAGATAACCGACTGCCATACACAAGATTCCGATTGGAATTAACCAATAAGAAGATTGTGAAGCGATAAATAAACCGATTAGCGCAGCAATCACATAAAAGGCGATGGCTAAGTTCATCACGAGTTTCGGGCTCATGCCGTTACGTACAATCGCGCCGCCGATGCCCACTGATGTATGATCATCAAGACCTTTCTTGAAATCATAATACTCGTTGAACATATTTGTGGCTGCTTGAATTAAAAGACAAGCAAGTAACATCGCTAAAAACAAACTGAACTTAAGATGGTCTTCACTACCTAATAAGAATAACTTTGCTGTCGCTGTACCGACTAATACAGGTACAACAGCTGCAGTCAAAGTGTGAGGACGCATCAACAGCCAATATTTTCGAACAGTTGAAAATTCCTGATATTGTTTTGACATGGTTTCTCCTTCTTAACACTTAAAAATACCAAATTTCAGATTGCGGATTTTAAGACACAAAGATTCTATTATAAATTATCTGCATTCTGATTAATAAATTTATTTTAAGCAATAGAAAGAGAAAGGTCAAATCATGTAAAAATAGTAAATAATAAATGTGCAAATCAAAGTACAGATAAAGATAAAAAATGATACAATGAGATAATGTGATTAAGTAGAATGATGAAAGAAGTGAGATAGATGACTGTAAGTGTCAAGGATGATCAAATTCTCGACGCAATATATGAAAGCCGTGAAAAATGGGTTTCAGTGGAGGTTAAAATCGACCAGCCGACGAACCCAATCATGCTTTTCCAAATGACAGAAGATAAAGCAGATGACCGCTTCTACTTCAGGGAGAATACAGGAGAAACGGCCTTTTTCGGATATAACGCGCTTTTAAAATTTAAAAATGACTATGAAAATAAACAAACCATTTTCCGTGAATGGGAAAATTATAAAAATGATATCGCACTTATCCATCCAGATTCAAATAAACATCACTTAAAAGTGTGTGGAGGTTTCCAATTTTCAAGTCATAAATCAGATGACGAGTGGCGTCAATTCGGCTTGAACCATTTCGTGTTGCCGAAAGTATTAATTACGATGACAGCTTCAGAAACATTCGTCACTTATACAGTATTAAGAGAAGAGTTTAATATAGAAGACCTACATGAACTTGTACAACAAGTTGCAGAAACGAAAGTAGAACCGACACAACCTATTGGGGATGTAGTTCGCAGTGAAGATATCTATAAAGAAGAATGGTTAGAACTTGTACAAGAAGCCATAGATTCTATGAATGATGAAGAAAAAATCGTTTTAGCACGCAGACGTATGATTCGCTTTGATCGACCAATTGATATCGCATATGTGTTAGAAAATGCGATGCACAACGAATCCAACAGCTATATATTCGTAATGCAATCGGAAGGGTCTGTGTTCTTTTCACAAACGCCAGAACAGCTGATGGAAGTCGAAAACCAAGTGTTATCGACGAAAGCAGTTGCAGGGACAATTAAACGTACATCTGATGAAACAGAAGATCAAAAACACGTAGATGCTTTCTTGAAAGATGAGAAAAACTTGCAAGAGCATCATTTTGTGGTGCAAAGTATTCTAGATGATATTGAGCCGTACGTTACAGATGTAGATTATAATAAGCATCCTAAAATCCTAAAAAATGATCATTTGTATCATTTATACACAGAGATTTCAGGGGCGTTAGAAAATAATACCTATATTGGCTTACTAGACCGTCTGCATCCAACACCTGCGTTAGGCGGTTATCCTAAAGAAAAAGCCATGGACTTTATCGAACAAAAAGAGTTCGGAACAAGAGGTCTGTATGGTGCGCCAGTAGGGTATATTGATATGGAAGATAATTGTGAATTTATCGTCGCAATCCGTTCTATGCTGATTAAAAAGAAACAAGCAACTTTATTTGCAGGTTGCGGTATTATTAAGCAGTCTGATCCACAGAGTGAATTAGAAGAAACTACACTTAAATTTACTCCGATGATGAATGCTTTAGGAGTCGAAAATCATGGATAATCATCAAACTTTATTAACCAAACAAGTGTTTACGTTAGCTTCAGAAATCTATGCATACGGCATCAGAGAAGTTGTCATTAGTCCAGGGTCTCGTTCAACACCGCTTGCTTTAGCGTTTGAAGCACACCCAGGTATTAAGACATGGATTCACCCAGATGAGCGCAGTGCTTCATTCTTTGCGCTCGGATTGATTAAGGGCAGCAATCGACCTGTTGCTATTTTATGTACGTCAGGAACAGCAGCAACCAACTATACGTCAGCAGTGGCTGAAAGTGATATCAGCAACTTGCCGTTAGTAGTATTAACAAGCGATCGCCCACACGAATTGCGTGGCATTGGTGCGCCGCAAACGTTGAACCAGGTCAACATGTTCCAAAACTTTGTACGTCATCAGTTTGATATGCCATTAGCTGATGACACTACAGGTTCAACTGAAGATGTTATTCGTTTCCAAATGCAGATTGCAAGTCAATATTTTGAAGGCCCCAAACGTGGACCTGTACATTTTAACTTGCCGTTTAGAGAACCGTTGACACCAGATTTCGAGATGACAGAGTGGTTAACGACTAACGAAAAAGTCATACCTAAATATCAAAAGACAGCTACGGTTGAAGCTATTAAGCCAATCTTGAAGAAAAAACGTGGTTTCGTTATTGTCGGCGATATGCAGCATCAAGATGTGAGAGAGTTGTTACCATTTGCGACGGTCCATGACTTGCCTATTTTAGCAGGTCCGCTTTCAGGTCTGCGTCAATCAGGTCACCCGAATATTATTTCAACGTATGACTTACTATTTCGTGCAGGTTTAGATCCGAAAGATATTGATTTTGTGATTCGTGTCGGCAAACCAGTATTATCTAAGAAATTAAATCAATGGTTGAAAGCTACAGATGCTTATCAAATTGCGGTACAAAACAGTGCGCAGCCAGATGCTTTCCCAACACCGGCAGATATTACATTTGAAATGACACCGAACGACTTCTTCCGTGCACTTGGCGATATTCCGACAGCTTACCGTAAACGTTGGTTATCCCAATGGCAAGATATGGATAGTCGTGCAAAAATCGAAGTAAAAAATTATATCGATCATGCGACAGATGAAGCGGCGAATGTCGGTATCTTATTAGATAAACTTACTAAAGAAGATGCTTTATTTGTCAGCAATTCTATGCCAATTAGAGATGTGGATAATCTATTTGTAAATAGTGAAGCGGAAATCTATGCTAACCGCGGTGCTAATGGTATCGATGGTGTCGTTTCTACTGCAATCGGTATGGCAGTGCATAAGAAAGTGACATTGTTAATCGGTGATTTAGCTTTCTATCATGACATGAACGGTTTGTTGATGGCTAAATTGAATGATATTCATTTAAATATTGTGTTGTTGAATAATGATGGCGGCGGTATATTCTCTTATCTGCCACAAAAAGAATCAGCAGCTAAATACTTTGAACGTTTATTCGGTACACCGACGCATCTTGAGTTCAAACATGCGACCATGTTGTATGATTTCAACTATGCCTTAATGGATTCTGTCGAAGACTTTAAATTCACGCCATTATCACAATTAGAATCATACATTTATGAAATTCGTACAGACCGTGAAGACAATCGTCAACAACACCAAATCCTATATCAGAAATTGAGTGATATTGCGAATGTTGAATTATAATTTTTATGACAGTCAAAAAACAGAAAATCATAACTTGCTTGTTTTGTTGCATGGATTTATCAGTGATGCGACATCATTTAGTTCACACATTGACAAACTGACTGAAGCAGCAGCTGTCGTAACGATAGAACTGCCTGGACATGGTCAAGATAACAGCGACAGAACTAAGCAATGGGATTTCGATTTTATTTGCGATGCGTTAGATAATGTACTCGTACAATTTAAAGCTTATGATATCTATTTACATGGCTACTCTATGGGTGGCCGTGCAGCATTGTATTATGCCTTACATGGTCAATTAGACCTAGCAGGTTTGGTTTTAGAAAGTGCTTCACCAGGCATTGCAGATGAAACAGCGCAAAAAGAACGTCAGCAAGTTGATGAAGCAAGAGCTAAAGTATTAGAAATTGCGGGCATTGAAGTGTTTGTGAATGATTGGGAGAAATTACCATTGTTTGCGAGCCAAGCAGAGATGATGACAAAAGAACAACGCCAGAAACATCGTGCAATGCGCTTAGCACAAGATCCAAAAGGTTTGGCGAAAGCACTGCGTGACTATGGCACAGGTCATATGCCGAATTTATGGCCAGAACTTGCGCAACTTCAGCTGCCAGTCTCTCTGATTGTCGGCGAGTATGACGAAAAGTTTGTGGAACTTGCGCATAAGATGCATCAGCAACTCCCAAACAGTGAAGTTCATGTTGTGGAAGGTGCTGGCCATACGGTTCACGTGGAAGAACCAACACAATTTGATATACTAATATTAGGTTTTTTAAATAAGGAGGAGCAAAATGACTAGACAATGGGAAACAATTAAAGAATATGAAGAGATAAAATATGAGTTTTTCGATGGTATTGCTAAAATTACAATCAACCGTCCAGAAGTGCGTAATGCATTCACACCAAAAACGGTTCAAGAGATGATTGACGCATTCTCACGTGCACGCGATGATCAACGTATTTCTGTAATCATCTTAACAGGTGAAGGCGACATGGCATTCTGTTCAGGCGGCGACCAAAAAGTTCGCGGTCACGGCGGATATGTAGGCGACGACCAAATTCCTCGTTTAAACGTATTAGATTTACAACGTTTAATCCGTGTTATTCCTAAACCAGTCATCGCAATGGTTCGTGGATATGCAATCGGCGGCGGCAACGTATTACAAGTCGTATGTGACTTAACAATCGCTGCAGACAATGCAAGATTCGGTCAAACTGGACCTAAAGTCGGTTCATTCGACGCAGGTTACGGTTCAGGTTATTTAGCTCGTATCGTAGGTCACAAGAAAGCGCGTGAAATCTGGTACTTATGCCGTCAATACGACGCACAACAAGCTTTAGATATGGGCTTAGTCAACACAGTTGTACCATTAGACCAAATTGAAGATGAAACAGTACAATGGTGTCAAGAAATCATGCAACATTCACCAACTGCTTTACGTTTCTTAAAAGCAGCAATGAATGCTGATACTGACGGTTTAGCAGGTCTTCAACAAATGGCTGGGGATGCAACTTTACTTTATTACACAACTGATGAAGCGAAAGAAGGTCGTGACGCATTTAAAGAAAAACGTCAACCTGACTTTGATCAATTCCCTAAATTCCCATAATAGATTAATCATTTAGATGAGGTTCTTATTAAGTCTCTCGTGTTCATACCTTTGGGTGTGAAGCGGGAGGCTTTTTATGTCGTTTTTTTACTTATTAGGTAAATAAAAAATGCACGTCCAGCGATTAAAATTATAAAGTGCACGTTAGGATTAATATATTTTTAAAGTCGGCATAACTCTTTATTTTATGTGTATTATTGTGTGTTTTATTTTGCGGAGTGAGTTAAACAAATTATATAAAGCAAGTACAAATTTACTTAATAAATAAAACTATTTCATTGACATTCATTATGATGTTGAATATATTTTAAGGTAGAGGTGAAATTATATGAGTAATAGCACAAAGAAGAATTTAGATCACGACTTATGTTTTCTTTTTTATATCACAACAAAAGAAGTGATCAACCGTTTTAACAAGTTTCTGAAACAATACAATATCAGCTTCCCAAATTATATGGTCTTATCTTATATTGAAGATGATGAAGAAGTGTTTGTGAAAACACTTTGCAATAAATTGTTTTTAGATTCAGGGACAATCAGTCCGATTGTAAAGCGCTTAGAAAAGAAAAACTTGGTCATTAGAAAAAGGCTACCTGAAGATGAACGAAAAGTGATGTTAAGTTTAACTGAAGAGGGAAAAGAATTAAAAGCACAATTCAAGAACATTTCAACACAAGTAATTAATCAATTGAATTTAGATTCTGATGAAAAAGAAGATTACTATAACATGATGCGTGGTTTCGCACAAAAGAATCTAAGTCAACCAGAAGTTTAGCCAAGTCAACAAGAAATACTGAGAATAAAGAGGGAATGTTATGCTCATAAGAGAGGATAATTTTTTTAGGGATAATATTAAGATAACTCGCACATTAAAAAAAATAAAAAAGAAAGTGAGGTAGAACTAGCGAACTAGTCTATCTCACTTTCTTAATGATGATTTATTTTACATACTGATTTAAATAATTTTCAAGACGATCCATACCTTCTTTGATGGTATCTAAGTCATAAGCATATGAAATACGAATATGACCTTTACCTGCATCTGTAAAAGCAGAACCAGGTACCATCGCAATATGACCTTTTTCTAAGGCATCGACACAGAAATTAAAGTCATCTTCAATACCGAATGGTGCAAGACTCGGGAAAATATAGAATGCACCTTCAGGTTCGGCATCAATTTTAAAGCCCATATCAAGTAAACGTTGTTTTAAATAAGCTAAACGTTCTTTGTATGCTTTATTCATCGCTTTTGGCGCATCGATGCCATCTGTTAACGCAGCGATACAAGCGATTTGAGCGGGTACATTGGCACAAATCGTATTATAGGCATGCATGAATGTCAATTTCTTTATTAAGTACTCAGGGCCTAGTAAAAAGCCAATACGGATACCTGTAGCTGAATGAGATTTACTTAAACCGCTGATTAATAATAATTGATCACGTAAACCTTCAAATTCCGCAAGGGATGTGTGTTTACCTTTAAAGGTATTTTCAGCATAAATTTCGTCACTTAACACAAAAATTTCGTGTTGTTGTAGCTCTTCAGCAATCGCTTCAGCTTCTGTTCTATTTAAAATAACTCCTGTTGGATTGGTAGGGTAGTTTAAAAGAATCGCTTTTGTTTTATCGTTTACATGTGAACGAATTGCTTCAGGCGTAATTTTAAAGTCTGTTTGTGTAGTATCTACATAAACAGGATGACCGCCTAATGTTTCAATCAATGGAATATAGCCTGCATAAATAGGACCAGGAATAATGATTTCATCTCCAGGTTCTAAGATGCTGCGTAAAGCTGTATCAATAGCTTCACTTGCACCATTCGTCACAATAATTTCTTCCTCTGTGTAATCCACATTATAACGAAGGTTGAAGTATTGACGGATGGCACTTCTTGTTTCCATTAAGCCTTTATTATGAGAATAACTCGTTTCATCATTTTCAATCGCTTTAATATACGCGTCTTTAACCACATCAGGCATAGGGAAGTCAGGTTGACCGATTGTTAAGTTGATACAATCCGGTATATTTTTAATTCGGCTTGAAAATTGTCTGATGCTTGGCGCACGTAAAAATTTAGAATTTGTATTTAAAGATAATTTCACTCTGTTAACACCTCAATTGATTACTGCACTATGTAAGTAAATGCTATCTTATCATATTGTAACACTGAAAACCGTCAAAAAGTCTGAATTGCTTTAATTTTAAGTCGATAATTGTCAAAAGAAAAGTGAGGCAAAGTTGATTTGCCTCACAATGCTTTATAATTTAGATTTAAATTTTGATGGTGACTTGAGGTTGATGACTGGATTGGTCCATTTTGCTACAAAGTTTGTGGATAACAGGTAGACAATGAGTGCTGTTAAACCAATCAAGTATAGGTAAGTCCACAACGTAACTGGGTCCTGGAAAGGATAAAGTTTAAAGCCTCGAATCAATCCAATCGCAATACCGTGTAACAGATAAATGTACATAGTACGTTGGCCAATATACGTAAACCAATGTAATCCTGAAGGGATTAAGTTCAAGAATGAGAACATCGTGGCACAAATAATGATATAGAGCAATAGACGTTTCAATGGACTATAGACGTCAGGACCATCCAAAGAACTATATGGTGAGCTGCCGAGCAACCAATCAGAATTAATCGGATGAATCATATATACGATATAGAATCCAACTAAAATCAATAATGAAATTGGAATTAACTTCTTATTTCTCAGTAACATCGCTTGATGTTTATTCATTAAAAACCCTAGATAGAAAATAGGGAAGAACACAATCGTTCTTGAATAACTCATATAGCCGTCGATATCAGAAGAGAATCCTGCCAATAAAGACACTATTACAGCAATCGGTAATACGTAATAAGCTTTATAGTTCTTTACAATCACTAAGACAACATGAAAGATAAAGAGCGTAATTAAGAACCATAACGCAAAGACAGGATCAAATGGATCCAACTGCAAGTGACTGCTTTTACCTGTCAGATAATAATAGATTGAGAAGAAACTAAAGAACACAAAATAAGGTACTAATAGTTTTTTCGCAACTTTTTCTAAATGATCCGGCTTACCGATATTTTTCGCAAAGTAACCACTTATAAATAGGAAAGAGGGCATATGGAAACTGTATATTAATAAATACAGTGCACCCATGTACTTATGTCCTTCTACATAAGGGTTTAATAAATGTCCGAATACCACTAAATAAATTAAAAAGGCACGGGCATTATCAAAATAATAATCTCTATGGGATAGTGATTTATGCATATGTAAACTCCTTTTGAGATTTTAGATAATCTTAACGTATTATACATACCAACTTAAATGCAAGATAAACAACTTTTGCAAGTTAATGTTGTGTATTTTCCGCAAAAAACTTATAATATGTATATTAAAACTAGCGGGGTATAACATCTATGTTTAAACAACTTGAACAACAAATAACACTGACACACAATGATTTGATTATCGTAAATAAACGTTTTGGGCAACGCGCTAATTTAACAACTGAACAAATTGAACTTTTACGAATTTTGAATGAGCATCATAGTTTATCACAATATGATTTAACAATGAAAAGCGGAAAGGAACAATCTATTGTTTCAAGATGGATTAAAAAACTCGTCAATTTAGGTTATGTGATCAGTATTCAATCGAACCATGATTTACGTTGTAAAGTATTAAGTGTCACGCCGAAATCCGAAGAATTAATCAATCAAATTAATGACGCTCGCCGAGAATGGTTACAAAAACACTGTGAAGAGTTATCCGCTGAAGATGTGGAAACATTATATAACTTACTAGCAAAATTAAATAAAAAAACCTTTTACATTTAAAAAGAATGCGGTATACAGAACTTGTATACCGTATTTTTAATGAATAAGGACCTGCAGCATTTTATTATTACGCTGCAGGTCCTTTTCAAATATCAAAATGATAATTGGGATTAAACGCGATAAATATCTGTATCGAAGTATTTACCAGTTTCACCGATTTTATCATACATTTGTTTCATTCTTGTCGCATTGTGGCTTGCCCAGTTGATATCAGTCGCATATTGATGCGTAGCTGGTTCGCTTGGGTTCCAACGCATGCGGTAAAGTGTGTTTTGACCTCTATCTAAGTAGTCGCTTGTGATGAACTTAGCTCCGCCGATAATCGCTTTTTCTACAGTATCCCAGCCGTAGTGTGCTGCTGTTTTGAAGCCGCCACGTACTGCATCTGTGTCAATTGCACCGATACCGAACATATTGTAGTATTTTTTAGGTTCGTTTGTCACAACTTTGTTGGCGTTGTTGACATAACCGCCATTAGCTAAAGCAGATGTACCGTTACCAGTTTCAAGTAAGGCATGTGAGATTAAATAGATTTCGTTAATGTCATATGTTTTAGCTGCTTGTGTGAAAGCTGCACCTTGTCCTTCTAAAATACCTTTACCTTCAAGTAATTTATTTACACTGCTTGCTGAAAGGGCTTGTGCTTTGTCTAAACGTAAGAATTGATATTTTTGTGTCGCATCTTCTGTGATAGTTCTAGGGTCCATCGCAGTTCTTACTTCATCTTCTGATGCATCATCCCATTGACCAGGCACGTGTTGAACTTTAGGTGACCAAGGTAAGTTCATTTGTTTTGCGACTGCTTGATCAAATGAGTAGTCAGAAACATTTGTACGTGTCAATGTATTACGAACATCTGCAGCTTTAACCCAAGCTGTTTGTCCGTTAGCTAAGACACCATGATACCAAGTCACACCATTAACTACTTGTCTTTCGAAAACTGTAATGATGTTACCGAATTGGTCTTTTAATGAACCTAATACTTGGCCATTCGGTGTTTTGTAGTAATAACCTTTATTGCTTGTCACGATATAGTCGTGGTTGTATTTCACAGCTGGTTGTTGTTTTTGTGCTGAAGTTGTCGCAGCTTTAGCTATTGTTTTAGGTGTTAATGTTTTTTCAGCGACCCAACCAGTTTTACCATTTACAGTACCGTATACATAAGGTGTTTTGTTGACTAAAGTACGTTTAATTGCTTTGAATGTACCATTTTGTTTTGTTAATGGATCAATTAATTGTTTTGCTGTACCCCAAGGTGTTGTGTACAGACCATTTGATTTTGTATTAACGCTGTATTGTTGAGATGTAGGTGTTACAAGACCTTTATCCGCAACTCTTACATCTTTTGCGTTAACCCAACCAAGTGGCGTAGTTAAACCGATATTTTGTAATAGGTAGTATAATGTACCGTCTTGGTTACGTTCTCTAGTGATGTTGTAAGTGTAACCTAAGAATTTCGCAGCTTTCGCACCTTTTTTATCATAAACACTTGCACGTAAACCGTAGTTATCAGATACATATTGACCTAATTTGTTTACTGTAATTGTTTTGTTTAATGGTGCTTTAGTTGTTTGTGTTGCAGCTTTTGTTGTTGCTGGTTTTGAAACTGCTTTAGTTGTTGTAGCTGCTTTTGCAGTAGGTTGAACTTTTTGAGCAGTTGTTTTCGCTACAGATTTTACTGTATTAACAACTTTCTTCGCTGCAGGTTTAACCGCTGCTTTAGTAGTTTTAACTGCAGTAGTTGGTTTAGTTGCTGGTTTAACAACTTTTTTAGTTGTTGTAGCTGCAGGTTTAACTGCTGTTTTAGTCGTTGTTTTCGCA